>JTLC01000001.1 GCA_000798955.1 Firmicutes bacterium ZOR0006
TTTGTTTGCTTTCCTTAAGGACAAGTATTATGATATCACTCACTCTCAATATCGTCAAGCTTTTTTTTGAAAAAAGTTTAAAAAAGAATTTAGCTGCTAATCAGCTAAATTCCCTCTCATTCTCTATACAGTTTTTTGTGCAAGCAATACAACACTATACGGTGCGATATATGCCTTGCAAATATTTTCTTTAATTGGTGTTACGCCTGCATATTGTTCATTAACATATAATGACCAACCTGGTTCATCAATCTCAAAACGCAACGTCTCTGAAGTTGTATTGATTGCCATGAAGATATCTTCCCACGGACCATACTCGCTCACATTTTCCATTTCGTATGTCGTCATTCCATTCGGTAACATTTCAATTCGACAATGTTTTTTGATTAAGTTCTTATCTGAAAAGCGGAATGCAGAATGTAATTTACGAATAGCAATTAATCCTTGGATATAATCAACGTTATCACGATACTGCGCTAGGCGTTTCCAATCAAACTGATTAATGCTATCATCAACATTATAACTATTCTCCACACCTTTTTTTGTCCGGAAAAATTCCTGCCCGGCATGTATAAATGGGACTCCTTGTGATAAAAGCGTGATACTTGTTGCTAAACGATGAATTTCTTGGAGCATTGTCGTGTGCCCAGAAGGGTATTCAATTTGGAAAAAATCCCACATAGTGTGGTTATCATGACACTCAACATAGTTAATGCATTCTATCGGGCTTTTGAATAAATTTACTTGCCCATACATACCAAGACTTGCCGTTAATAAATCTGGAAGTTTTTGATTAAATTGCTTCGAACCAGTCACAATTCCTGTTTGCTGCCCATTCGTTTTTCGAATTGTATCTCCTTTTAATGAGTCACGGAACACATCATTAAAGTGACCAATTTGTGGCATCTCCTTATTGTTGAACATATGTGCTTTTTGTGATTCAACTAAAGCCGTTGGCATATCCCAACCTTCACCATACAGCATCAAGGTCTTATCTATTTTTGTTAACATCGTACGAATAGCGTTCATCGTTGTAACATCAAGTATTCCCATCAAATCAAACCGGAATCCATCAACACCAAAAATTTCTACCCAGTCACGAATCGAATCCAGAATGTACTTCCGGACCATCTTCCGCTCACTCGCAATATCATTTCCACAAAATGTTCCATTAGACATTTCACCGTGTGTATCATAACGGAAGAAATATCCAGGTACAGTTTTTTCAAAAGCATGGGTTTTATGATTATAGACGTGGTTGTAAACAACATCCATATTAATTCGTAACCCTGCTTGATGAAATTGTGCAATCATTTGTTTTAATTCTGTGAGTCTTGCATATGCGTCATTTGGATTACTTGCATAGCTACCTTCTGGAACATTATACTGCACGGGATCATAGCCCCAATTATATAACTGGAACTGATCTAATTCATCAACACTTCCAAAATCGTATATTGGTAGTAATTGAACGTGTGTCACGCCCATTTCTTTCAAATAATCAAAACCAATCACATCACCATTCTTTTTAATTGTTTCTGTCATTCCACTAAATTTACCACGATTTTTAAATCCTGCATCTGCCTGCACACTAAAATCGCGCACATGAACTTCATAAATGATTGCATCTGTAAACTGCGAAAGTACTGCCCGTTGGTTAAGGTGGCTATCAATTCGTTTGATTTTATCAATATCAATAATATAATTTTCTTTTCCATTGGCTGTTGAGGCTTTCGCATATGGATCAATCGTTTGATGCCATTTACCATCTAAACATGTTAAATAATGGTAATGTGCTCGCTCGTAGTCACCCAACATTTCTGTTGCAAACACACCTTTTTCTTGTCGAACCATCGGCATAACTTGTGTTTGCGTGCCTTGACTGACAACAGCATACACTTCGGTTGCGATTGGTGCCCAAAGTTTTAACGTTGTTTTTTCATTTGTATATGTAACACCTAAATCGTTGCCTTCATAATAGTACTCTTCATCAAAACGGACTGTGCGTACGATATCTCGCATCCGTAGTACACTCCGATTGCCTCGTTGATCAATCACCTCATAAGCTTGACCAATCGCTAATTCATGATGTGGAATTAGATAGTAGTTAATATATGATTCTTTTGTTTCATACCCACTAACAGTCAATGGTGTATTGCCATACTCTGGTAGTGATAAAAAAAAGTGCATCCCTTTTTGATCAAATTCTAGTGGCATCTCCACTGTAATCAATGCATAATCATCTAAATACGCTTTAAATTCACGAAACATATTCCTTCCCCCTTAAACTTGCAAAAAAGGCAGCAATGCTGCCTAAGTTTACAAGCCTGTCATCTTCCTCTATTGGTATTATTTGTCAAAGCGAATGCGTTTTACATTCCAAATATCATCGACATAATTTTGAATAGTACGATCACTTGTAAAGAATCCTGATTGTGCAATATTATTGATACACATTGTCGTCCATTGTTGCGTTGTATATAAACGGTTCAATTTTGCTTGGGCCTTCACATAGGCATCAAAGTCTGCAAATAGGAAATATTCATCATTATTATTCAATAAATCATTGATGATTACATCAAATTCATCTTGCGCGATATGTTCCCCAAAGAAAAATTGCGGATTATGAATTTGGCTCATCACCTTCTCTAATCTTGGATCTCTGGCAATTGTTTGTCTTGCATCGTATTTATGACTTGAGCGTAAAGCATCAACTTCTTCCGTCGTCATGCCAAAAATTGCAATGTTTTCATCACCAACAAGCTCATGAATTTCAACATTAGCCCCGTCTAATGTCCCTAAAGTAAGTGCTCCATTCATCATAAATTTCATATTTCCGGTTCCACTTGCTTCTTTTCCAGCTGTCGAGATTTGCTCACTCACATCAGCCGCCGGGAATAGGATTTCTGCTAAGCGGACATTGTAGTTTGGTAAGAAAATAACTTGTAATTTTTGGTTTACTTCTGGATCATTATTAATTTTGTGCATTAATTCATTTATTAATTTAATGACACGCTTTGCAAAATAATATCCTGGTGCCGCTTTTGCCGCAAAAATAAATGTTTGTGGTTGAATTGAAAAATCAGGATTTGTTTTTAATTCGTTGTAGAGATACATAATATGTAACACATTTAATAACTGGCGTTTATATGCATGTAATCGTTTAATTTGAATATCGAAAATTGAATCGATATTTACTGAATAGCCTGTTTCTTTTAAAATGTAATCTGCTAAAATTTGCTTCCGTTCACGTTTAACAGCTGTTATCTTTTGTAAAAATTCAGAATCCTTATTAAATTTCGTTAATTTACGGAACTCTAATTCGGGATTTTTTATCCACTCACTTCCAATTTTATCAGTAATCACAGCTGCTAGTTTCGGATTTGCATACGCAAGCCAGCGGCGATGGGTAATCCCATTTGTTTTATTATTGAAACGTCCAGGGAATAGTTCGTGAAAACGCCGCATTTCCTGTGTCATTAATAATTCAGTATGTAATGCCGCCACACCATTTACGCTATATGCTCCAAGCACAGCTAAATGAGCCATATGCACATTTCCATTAGCAATAATTGCTAATTCATTGACTTCATTTTGTTGGCATCCTTGTGCAATGAGCCAACCACAGTAGCGACGGTTGACTTCCTCGATGATTTGATAAATTCGCGGTAATAACGATTGCACCATCCCAAGTGGCCATTTTTCTAAAGCTTCCGATAATAATGTATGGTTTGTATACGCTACTGTTTGCGATACAATATTCCAAGCTTTATCCCACGAATAGCCATATTGATCAAGAAGAATTCGCATTAATTCTGGAATTACTAATGTCGGATGTGTATCATTAATTTGAATACAAACTTTTTCATGGAAATTATCAAGTGAAGGATTTTCTTGTAAATGACGATCAATCACCCATTGGACACCTGCACTACTAAAGAAGTACTGTTGTTTTAATCGCAATACTTTTCCATCCCATGTTGTATCGTCTGGGTAAAGAAAATTAGAAATTGATCGCGTATCTTTTTCATACTGTTCAAAATCACTATTAGCAATTGGATAATCCGCACTTACTTCTGCTTTCCACATGCGCAGTGTGTTAACTGTCTTTGTATCATGGCCAATAATTGGTACATCGTATGGCATTGCTCGTACAACTTGTGCATCTAAATGACGATAACGAATATTCCCTTCAGCATCAAGATATTGTTCGATTCGTCCCCAGAAGTTAATTTGCTTCGCTTGCTCTGGCTGTGGCGTTTCCCAAACATATGGTCCATCAGCTAGCCATTGATCAGGTGTTTCGACCTGGTAGCCATTTTTAATTTTTTGGTTGAAGAATCCATATTGATAACGAATCGTATTCCCGTGTCCTGGATATTGTAACGATGCAATCGAATCAAGGAAACACGCTGCTAATCGTCCTAATCCTCCATTCCCTAGTCCAGCATCACTTTCAACTTCTTCTAATTCATTCAAATTGATATTCAATCTTTTTAAGGCTTCTTCGGCATCTTGATAAATCCCCAAATTCATCAAGTTATTTGTTAATAAACGCCCCATCAAAAATTCCATTGAAAAATAGTACACTTGACGTTGGTTATTTTTCGCTAAAGTGAGTTCTGTCGTTTCCCAATTTTCCGATGCATATTTTTTTACGACTGCTGCTAACGCAACAAATAATTCATGTTTACTCGCAATATTCACTTCTTTGCTAAATAATTCTCTTACTGTTTGCTGATATTCTTGTTCAAATTGCTCGATTTTGTTCATTATCATCATAGCCTCCTAGTTGTAATAGCGCTTTCATAAAGATTATAGCATAGCAATATTCTAAAACCTATACTATCGGCACTTGTTACTGGTAACAGATTTATTTTTCCTAATATTTTTCCTTTTTATTTAATCATTATAGAGTTATACTCTTCAATTGTATGGGTTTTTGTTACTGACTGCAACTAAAAATAAAGAAAAAACGTGAGTAGAAACTCACGTTTTTTTCATATTTATAATTGTGGCTGTAAATAAATTGTTGTAAATGGTGGAATAGTTACATCAATTCGCTGCCGATAATTATCACATGGATCTGGTTTAACAGTATAGGTTTTTGGTGTTTGTAAAACACCATTTTCCATTTCTCGATATGAGTGGAAAACTTCTGTATATCCCTTCACATTTGGTACACCCATTGGTCCATTGAATTCATGATCACTAAAGTTTGTTAATACAATACGATGTTCTTCCGCTCGTGTTGTTCGTCTTTGAAAACCAAAAACATTTTGTTCCCCACGAATCATTAACCATTCAAACCCGCGGAAATGATAGTCCCATTGCCAGAAAGCGGGTGTTTTATGATAGTAACTTCCTAAGTTTTTGAAAAAGTTTTGAAAACCAATATGTGTCGGATACTTTAGTAAAAGCCAATCAAGTTCTCGATACTCGTGCCACTCACGCAGATGACCAAATTCATTCCCCATAAACGATAATTTTTTTCCTGGATGAGCAAACATCCACGCGTAATATGCTCTTGCTTGACGGAACTGTTCTTCGTAGTTTCCACTCATTTTTTCGACAATTGTTCGTTTCCCATGAACTACTTCATCATGTGAAAGCGGCAAAATAAACTGTTCACTATAATTATAAAACATTGAAAAGGTAATTTCACCAGTGTGATACTGACGATGAATCGCCTTTCTCCCCATATATTTCAATGTATCATTCATCCAACCAAGATTCCACTTGAGATCAAATCCAAGACCGCCTTTATCCAGTGGTGTTGTCACCTTTCCATAACTTGAAGAATCCTCAGCAATCATGAGTGCACCTTTGAAATGTTCATGAACCATGTAATTAACACGCTTCATAAAATCAACGGCCCCATTATTCACGGCGCCTTGATCATTCCCATGCCAGTAAATCAAGTAGGAAACTGCATCAACACGAATTCCATCAAAATGGAATTTTTCCAACCAATAGCGAACATTGGACAATAAGAAGCTTCTCACTTCTGGCTTATGTAAGTTGAAATTAGCCGTCCCCCATTGATAGTTTTCACGATCATGTTCTTGATCATACTCAAACTGCGGTGTGCCATCAAACATATACAACCCGTGGCTATCCTTACAAAAATGGACAGGTACCCAGTCAAGTAAGACCCCAATCCCCGCTTGGTGACACCGATCAATAAAGTACATCAAATCTTTTGGTTCCCCATATCGACTTGTTGTACTATAATATCCTGTTACTTGATATCCCCATGAAGCATCGAGTGGATGCTCCATAATCGGTAGTAGCTCCACATGTGTAAATCCATGTTCTTGGACATATTCAATGAGCTCATCAACAATTTCACTATATTTATAATATAGTTCTTCGCCTTTTGTTTTCCAAGATCCTAAATGTAATTCATAGACCATCATTGGCTCTTGTTGAAAATTTTTCTCTGCCCGTGTTGTGAGCCAATTTTCATCTTGCCAATTATAGCCTTCTAAATTATACACTCGCGAAGCAGTATGTGGACGAACCTCACTCCAAAAAGCAAAAGGATCGGCTTTCGCAACTTTATTGCCATTTTGGTGTTCGACTAAATATTTATATTCATAATAATCTTCAACGTGCGGAATATATAACTCCCATAACCCACTTTGAAGTCGGTGCATATAGTTGCCTTCTTCCCAGTTGTTAAAGGCTCCTATCACTTGTATGCTTTTCGCATTTGGTGCCCAAACACGAAAAGTAGTTCCACATGGCCGTTCATTATGGTATTGAATGTGCGCCCCAAGAATTTCGTGGAGTCGTTCATGTTCCCCTTTTTCAAGAAAATAGTAATCTTCTGCTGTTAATGTTCTCATTTTTTTCCCTCTTTTTTTAAAAACGATACCTTCAACAAATAATTGTGACGGTATCGTTTCCCCATTAAATGATTGTATTGACAATTGCCATTACATCAGCTTCAATTTTCGCAACCATCTCTTGGCTTTCTGCTTGTGTTGCTTTTTTCGCGCTAATATAAACTTTTGCCTTCGGTTCAGTTCCGCTTGGACGTAAGCAGAACCAGCTACCATCTGCAAGATAGTATTTTAAAACGTCAGCTTGTGGTAATTCAATAATTGTTTCACCAGTTTCATCACGACGTAATTGTTGGTGGTAATCTTCGTGTGCAATCACGACTTGACCAGCAATTGTTGTAAATGGTTGTTTACGTGCTGTTGACATTAGTGTTTGAATTTTTTCAAGGCCATCTTTTCCAGGCAAACTCATACTAATAAGTCCTTCTTGGAAGTAACCAAATTCATCACCAATTTCTGCTAACACATCAAATAATGTTTTCCCTTGTGCTTTATAGTAAGCTGCCATTTCCACAGCAATGACAACAGCTTGCACAGCATCTTTATCACGAGCAATAGTGGCATCTACTAGTGAACCAAAGCTTTCTTCGTAACCAAAGATAAAGTTTTTCTCGCCAGTGTTTTCATAATGATGTACACGATCACCGATAAATTTAAATCCTGTTAATGTACGTTCTGTTGAAACACCATACTTTGTCGCAATTTCTTCCGCTAAGTCACTTGAAACAATTGTTGTGAACATCACAGGGTTTGTTGGTAATGTCCCTTTTGCTTGGCGTTGTGTCACTAAATAGTGGAATGTTAATGCCCCTGTTTGATTTCCATTTAATAACTCGTATGTACCATTTGCTGTTTTGACAGCTAAACCAACACGGTCAGCATCAGGATCAGTTGCTAATAAAATATCAGCATCTACTTTCGCTCCTAGTTCCATCGCCATTGTGAATGATTTTGGATCTTCTGGGTTTGGTAATTCAACTGTTGGGAAGTCACCATCTGGTGTTGCTTGTGCTTCAACCACATGGACATGTTCGTATCCTAATGTTTCTAACGCGCGACGAACTGGAACATTTGCCGTTCCGTGTTGTGGTGTGAAAACAATTCGAAGTTCATCTTTTGGTACATCATTAATTGTAATGTTGCAAACAACTTCATTATATTTCGCATCGATTTCTTCACCAAGCATTTCAATTAACCCTTGCTCCATATAGACTTTTTCATCTGCTACTGTTAATAACAATTCGTTTTCAACTTCGTTGACTAACTCAACTACGCGTGCAGCTTCAGCTGGTACTGATTGACATCCCGTTTGATCATAAATTTTATATCCATTATATTCTTTTGGATTATGACTCGCTGTAATCACAATTCCTGCAAAAGCATTTAATTCACGTACAGCATATGACAATTCTGGTGTCGGCCGTAAGCTTTCGAACACATACGCTTTAATTCCGTATGATGCCATAACCTTTGCTGATTCCATCGCAAATTCTGGTGACTTATGGCGGCAATCATAAGCAATGACAATTCCACGTTGCTTTGCAGCTTCCCCGTGTGCAGCAATATAACGAGCAAATCCATCATTCGCTTTACGAACTGTATAAATATTCATGCGATTTGTTCCAGGTCCTAAAATTCCACGCATTCCTGCTGTTCCAAATTCAAGTTCTTTATAAAATGCATCTTCTTTTGTTTTTTCATCCATTACCACTAATTGTTCACGTAATTCCATATCTAATTCTGAGAAATTTTCCCACTTTTCATATTCTGTTTTCCACATATAAAAACCCTCCTAATTCTTTTTTTATGTCTTCTTTATTTTACCAAAAAAACATTCATAAAACGATACATTTATTATAAATTTACAAAAAAAGTAAGACATTTTGTCTTACTTTAGTCTGTTTGTTCACTTAATGTATCAATTACATCTTTCGGAAGTCTTTTTCGCCCAAGTTTTCGGTAACGCTGGCTAAATCCTTCACCATGGACTTCACCGACACTACTAATAATCATAAATGCATTAGTATCAAGAGTATACACAATTTCCTTGAGAATTGGTAACTGTTCATTATTCACAACACACAAGAGCATTTTACGTTCTTGGCCGGTAAATTCACCCGTTGCCCGCCATGATGTAACACCTCGAATAACTTTTTCAAAAATAGCTGTTTTTATTTGTTCTGCTTCATTAGAAATAATATAAACGGCTTTTGAACGCGTCAAGCCAGTTTCTATATAATCAATCAAAATTCCCGCAATCACAATCACGAATAATGAATATAGCATTTGTTCTGGCGTAAATGCTAATAATGAGCTAAAGACAACAATCGCATCAAAAGCAATTGAAGACTTCCCAAAAGAAATTCCAGCATACTTATTTAATATCATCGCTGGCACACTCAAACCACCGGTCGAACCCCGACCAAGGAAGACGATAGCCACACCCAGTCCAATAATTAGCCCCCCATAAATTGTACTCATCAATAAGTCACTAGTCATTTGATAAACTGGGACAAGACTTGTAAAAAATGGTAGTGCGTAGGTTCCAACAACAGTCCCAGCTGCAAAGCGATAACCTAAAAATAACCATCCAATTAATAAGAAAAAAGTATTGAGCACGAGCATCACTAGTGATAAGTCCCAATCAAAAAGTTTGTTGGTAATAATCGAAATCCCCACAACGCCTCCGGTTGCAATATCATTTGGAACTAAAAAGAAATTGATTCCAATAGCTAGGATGAGCGTTCCAATTAAAATCTTCAGTAAATTAAATCCTTCACGTAAAATATTTTCACGTGTGAATCCAAGTTTTTTGTAGCGTTCATAGCGTAATGCTCGCGAATTTTGCATACGAATATACTCCCTTCTTTTGCTTTATTTAATTTTCATCACCTACTGTTGCTTGCAAATACGCCCGGATAAATGTTGTTATTTCTCCGTCCATAACCGCTTGCACATTCCCCATTTCTGTATTTGTTCGATGGTCCTTTACCATTGAATATGGGTGGAAAACATACGAACGAATTTGACTTCCCCAGCCAATTTCTTTTTTCTCACCACCAAGCCCTGCTAGTTTCGCTGCTTGTTCCTCAACTTGCTTTTCGTACAAGCGCCCACGTAAAACTTGCATCGCTGCTGCACGATTCTTAATTTGTGAGCGTTCGTTTTGGCATGTCACGACAATACCTGTTGGCAGATGGGTAATACGGACCGCTGAATCTGTTGTGTTTACTGACTGCCCACCAGCACCACCTGAACGGTATGTATCAATTTTTAAATCATTTTCGTTGATTTCAATACTGACATCATCATCAATTTCTGGCATGACATGGCAAGATACAAATGATGTGTGCCGACGACCTGAAGAGTCAAATGGAGAAATACGGACAAGACGGTGAACACCTCGTTCAGATTTCAAATAACCATATACATTTACGCCCTTGATTAAAATCGTAACACTTTTAATTCCAGCCTCATCACCAGCCAAATAATCGAGCACTTCAACTTTAAATCCTTGTTTTTCCGCCCAACGTGTATACATTCGATACAACATTTCTGCCCAATCTTGTGATTCTGTTCCACCGGCACCAGGATGTAATTCTAGAATCGCATTATTTTTATCATACGGTCCTGATAAGAGAACAGTCAGCTCAAACTCCTTTAATGTCTCTAAAAAAGGAATTAGCTCCTCTTCCAATAAGCTTTGCATTTCTGGATCCGGATCACTTTTTTGCATTTCATAGCCATCTTGGAGATCTGTTAACTGGTTCTCTAAGGCTTCGAGTGCTTCGACCTGTGTTTTCAAGCCATTGAGTTGTTGAATCACTGCTTGTGCTTGTTTTTGATCATCCCAGAAATTATTTTCTATCATTTTTGCTTCTAACTCAGCAATAATTAGGGCTTTTTGAGCTATGTCAAAGAGACCCCCTAAATTCTTCCAGCTTCGTCGTTGCATGTGTCAATTCATTACGAATTTCATATAATTCCATGTCAATATCCACCTTTCGTTTTACATTAGCTTGATTATAACGAATTTCAACTACTTTTTAAAGAGTCGGCTACCAAAAAAACTACCCGAAGGTAGTTTTATTTTAACGGTTACAGCAGTCTTTTGATTTTTTTCCGCTTCCACATGGACACGGTTCATTACGACCCACTTTTGCTTCGTTACGCTTTGGTTGTGCTTTTAAATTGGTATCTGCTTTCGGACTAATTGCTTGTCCTTTCACAACTTCTTGACGTTTTAAATTATCAACAATTTCAGCACGAATAATGTACATACTAATTTCAACGGCAATACGGTGATTTAGGTTCGCAAACATTTGGAATCCTTCCTCTTCGTAGGCACGTAATGGGTCTTGTTGTGCATAGGCACGGAAATGGATACCATCACGTAAGTGACTCATTGCATCAATGTGCGACATCCAATTTTGATCGACTACGCGTAAAGAAATTACTTTTTGGAATTCTTTCCAAGCTTGAGGATCAGCTAATTCATGCTTCTGCTCATATACCGCAACTAACGTTTCATGCACAAGTGCAATGGCTTCTTCATATGTTTTACCATTCATCTGTTCAAAGCTTAATGTTTGTTGTCCAGTAAACTGTAGATTCACTTCATCAATTAAAGCACGATAACTTTTTTCAGTGTGCTCGCGCAATTCAGGATTTAGGTGACGTTGCACGAGCGTTTCTGCCGCGACATTAAACATTGTATGAACTAAGTTTGTCACATCATCAGCAAATAAAATCTCATCTCGCTGTGCATACATGATTTCCCGTTGTTGGCGGAGTACTTCATCGTATTGTAAGAGTGATTTACGAATATCATAGTTAACACCTTCGACACGTTTTTGTGCTGATTCAACTTGGCGTGTTAACATTTTACTCTCAATCGGTTCATTCCCAAGTCCAAGGTTTTGCATCATCCCTTTGATACGATCACCACCGAAACGAACCATGAGCTCATCTTCAAGAGAAATGTAAAAACGTGTATATCCGGCATCACCTTGACGTCCAGAGCGCCCACGTAATTGATTATCAATTCGGCGTGATTCATGACGTTCCGATCCAATAATAGCTAGACCGCCAAGTTCACTCACACCTTCACCAAGTTTGATATCAGTTCCCCGACCAGCCATATTTGTTGCAATTGTTACTGCGCCCTTTTGACCAGCAAGCATAACAATTTCGGCTTCACGTTCATGGTTTTTCGCATTTAAAACCTCATGGCGAATTCCAGCTTTTTGGAAAGCTTTTGAAAGTAATTCTGATGTTTCAATCGCTACCGTACCAATTAACATTGGTTGTCCTGTTTCATGGCGTTGCTTAACTTCTTCAACAATTGCTTGATACTTTGCTTCAATATTTGCGTACACTAAATCTGGTGCATCAATACGAACAATTGGTCGATTCGTTGGAATAGCAATAACACGCATATTATAGATATTACGGAATTCTTCTTCCTCAGTTTTTGCTGTTCCTGTCATTCCTGAAATTTTCTCATAGAGGCGGAAAAAGTTTTGGAATGTAACAGTTGCTAACGTTGTCGTTTCCTCTTTAATTGAAACACCTTCTTTTGCCTCTAATGCTTGGTGTAATCCCTCACTGAATTGACGTCCTTGCATAATCCGCCCTGTAAATTGATCAACAATCAGGATTTCATCATTTGCTACCACATAATCAACGTCATTGTGCATTGTATAGTTTGCTTTCAATGCTTGTTGGATTCGATGAACAAGCTCTGTATGTTTAATGTCAAATAAATTCTCTAATTTGAAAATTTCTTCGGCACGACTAATCCCATTTTCAGTTAACTGAATTGATTTAGCCTCTACATCGACTTCATAGTCTTGCTCCGGTTTCAACATTTTTGCAAACATGTCCGCATAGCGATACAGATTAGCAGTATTTTTTTGGCCACCAGAAATAATTAACGGTGTACGAGCTTCATCGACTAGAATCGAATCGACCTCATCAATAATTGCATAATGTAGTGGCCGCTGTGATTTATTTTCTTTATAAAGCACCATATTGTCACGTAAATAGTCAAACCCTAATTCATTGTTTGTACTATAAGTAATATCGCATGCATATGCTGCTTGCTTTTGTTCTGGTGTTAGGGCATTGACGTTTAAACCAACACTTAGTCCTAACCATTGGTGAAGTTGTCCCATTTCGGTCGCATCACGATTTGCTAAATATTCATTGACTGTAACGATGTGTACACCTTTTCCAGTCAAGGCATTTAAATATGCTGGCATTGTTGATGTTAGGGTTTTTCCTTCCCCAGTTCTCATTTCTGCAATGTCACCACGATGCAAAGTAATCCCCCCAATTACTTGCACATAATATGGTTTCATCCCAAGCACACGAACAGCTGCTTCACGAACTACTGCAAACGCCTCAGGCAGTAGCTGCTCAAGTGTTTCGCCATTTGTATATCGTTCTTTAAATACTGGTGTCATCGCTTGCAGTTCTTCATCTGTTTTTTGCGACATTTGCTGTTCTAATGCCATTACTTGATCAGCAATTTTTTCAATTTTACGTAATTCTTGACGCCCCTCGTCAAATAGGTTTTTCAAAAAATTCATCTATCTCTCGCTCCTCTTATTGACTTTGATATCTTTTTACTTCTTCATTCGTCCTTACTATCATAACATATTCTTTCTTAAAGTGTACACTTGCCTACGAAAAAAGCTTGATTATACCTACTGAAATCGACAGAAAAAAGCGGATACTTCAGTATCCGCTTGGAATTTTGCTTATTCAGGTTCAATCACACCAAATTTTCCATCTTTTCGACGGTATAGCACGCAAACTTTGCTGACATCTAAGTCACGATAAACAAAGAAATCATGTCCTAATAATTCCATTTGTAAAATTGCTTCTTCGACATCCATTGGTCGTAATTCCACGTGTTTTGTTTTCACAATCGCTTCTGCTGCTTCAGTGTAAACATCGTCTGGATAATCGGCATCTTCAACTTCAACAAAACCACTATTCACTCCATGGTGATTATATGGTTTATGTTTCATTGTTCGAACCATACGTCCACGATGTTTGCGAATTTGGCGCTCTAATTTATCAACGGCAACATCAATTGCTGCGTATAAATCATCTTGCTTTTCATCAATGCGTAAAATGAAGCGATTCGCAAAAATTGTTGCTTCAATTCGTTGCATGTGATTATAAATTTTAAATAATACTTTTGCTTCTACCTCTTCTGGTACTTCGAAAAAGCGATCTAAGCGTGAAAATTTCTCTGTCACATAATCTTGAATCGCCGGTGTAACTTCGACATTTTGACCACGAATATTTAGTTTCATAAAGAGGACCCCCTTGCTGCTTATATAAGTTATTATACCACAAAAGAAAGCGATTTCAAGTTATCGGAACAAAGAAAATGTTTGAATTTTATTTTTTGCCATGCCTGCCTGTTCCAATGCGTGTATTGCTTGATAGAGTGTCGCGCCGGTGGTGTAAACGTCGTCTATTAACAATAATTTTTTAGGAACCGTTTGGCACACTTGAAATGGATAAACCAATTTGAGTCGTTCTGTTTTTGACTGCTCACTTTGATGTGGGGTATGAAGTAATTTTACCAAAAAACTGTCAAATGCATAGTCTAATTGATCACAAAAATGCTTGATTACATCAATTTTACGAACTTTTAAGCGTTCTGTAGCCGAAGGTATACCAGTTATTAGCTTTTTATTCATATTTTTTCGAAAATATTCATTCGTTGGTTCGACAAATCCATCAATAAGTGCAATATCACCCAGAAATTTGATTTGGTGCAAAACTTGCTTTGCTCCTTCGTTATATGCAAATAATGCATGATGTTCTGGAATCCAACCATACTGTTTTTCCCAATATCGACACTGCTCACAAATAGACTCTGTCTTTTTTACAAGACCACAGCAACGTTGGCAGCGTTCTTCACGTTGAATACATTCAAATCCTTGCCAGCAACTTAAGCAAAAATCTGGTTGTGTCTTGGCAAATAATTGTCCAAAAGTTGGTTCATGTTGTAAAATTTGATCACATAATAAACACCTTCTCATTCTATTAATCCCCTTTTCTTCGCTAATTTATTACATGCCTGTATTTCTTTGATTGCTACCATCATTGCACGGGTTTTTGCTTCTCCAATGAATAAAATACTGGCATATTGATCACTATTTTTCCGATCAACGCGTCCGCTAATTTGTACAAGTGCCGACCAATCGAATACTTCATGATCAGCATCCAACACAACAACCTCGCACCAATTGATTGTCACGCCTCGCTCCAGAATTGTCGTGGTTACTAAAATTTTGAGTGTGCGTTCACGTAATTTCTGTACTTTTTCCTGGCGATCTGGGTCTTGACTATGGACGAAGTCACATTGTGATCCAAACTCAGTACTGAGGGCGCCGATAAAAACCTCACCACAGTGAATCGTTGGAACAAAGATCATGACCACGCGATCATTTTCAATTAATGTTTGGAGGTGTCGAAAAAGTTTTTTTCGTAAAAAACGAGTTGTGATAATTTTTCTACTTGTTCCCCAGAGGCAATATTTTGGTACTGGGAGTGCACGTCGATGATACCGCCCGGGTAATTGCCAAATCTCATACTGATTTTCTTGGAATTTTCGGCGCAATTGCTGACTTGGTGTAGCCGTCAAATAAATGAAGTGTCCTTGCTCGTTCAAGGCTCGTTCCGCAAAGCGGGCTAATTTAGTGTCAACAGTATATGGAAAAGCATCAACTTCATCAATGATAATACAATCAAATGCCTGATAATAGCGTACCAATTGATGTGTTGTTGCTAAAACGAGCTGTGCATCTAGTTGTCCATCTGGCGAGTTCTGATAGTGACTTGCCAGTTTGGTTTGGGGAAATGCTTGTTGGAGTCGTGGTTGAAGTTCTTTTACCACATCAGTTCTTGGCGTTGCCCAACAAATTCTTTTTCCAGCTTCGAGTGCTGCATAAATCCCTTCAAACATCATCTCCGTTTTTCCAGCACCACAAACAGCATAAACCATTCCTGTTTTTTGCTGACAGATCCATTCACGAATCATCCGACTTGCTTCTGCCTGTGCACAGGAAAGTTGTCCATTCCAGGCATATACAACCGAATCGAGTGAAAATTCTTGCGTATCAACCACAATATGTGTACAGGTTGTAACAATCCCGAAATTCACACATGATCGACAATACCAACAATGTTGTTGACACTTTTCACAAAAATAACGATAAAAGAGTCGTTGTTCGTAATTGCCACAGCGCCGACAATAGTATTGACTGTTGAGCATTTGCACCGCAATTTCACCTTCCTCATCACTACAGTGTATTCATTTTTGTCTTTTCATTCTATCCCCCCTCTCTTTAATATGCACAGAAAACAAAAAAAAATTCAGATTTTCGTCTGAATTTTTATTTTTTAATTTTTTATTTTTCGTAATTTTTCAACCAAACAAGTCCAATTCCCGTGGGACCAATATGTGCACCTACTGTTGGTGATAGAAAGAATTCTTCACATGGTACACCTGGTAAGGTTAATTCAACTGCTTGGCGTAATTGCTTGATAAGTTTTTCATCGCCCGTATGGATAATAAAAACTTGTTTCGGATTTTCTTTCAATGCTTCTTGTGCAATCATCTGAACGGCTTTTTTAAACGTGCGCATTTTTTCAATCACCTTTAATTCACCATCAATAATTGTTAAAATTGGTTTGATCTGCAGTAATTCACCTACTGTCGCCGAGACGCGGCTTAATCGCCCACCACGTTGAAGATATGTTAACGAATCAACTGTAATACGTGCATCAACATAGCGTTCGCGAATCAGCTGATGTAATAATGCAATTGCTTCTTCGCTTGTTTTGCCTTGCTGTAATGCAGCGGCCATTTCCATTACTGCTATTCCACCAAAAATTGTCGTTGATTCTGTATCAACAACGGTAATTTTGATGCCATCAACAAATTCAATTGCTGCCGTTGCTGATTGGTATGTACCACTCATTTTCGAAGACATGACTGTAACGATAATCTCATCATACCCCTTCGCTTTGAGCATCTCATATTTTTCGACAAAGTCACCTGGAGCTGCTTGTGAAGTTGTTGCCATTTCACCAGTATTCAGGCGCGCAAAAAATTGTTCATAGGTGATTTCCTCAACATCTTTATATGGCTGCCCGTCAAAAATTACATATAATGGGATTGTATAAATATTGTGTTTGTCCGCAAATTCTTGTGGAATTGTCATTGTTGTATCGCTTAAAATTGCTATTTTAGCCATGGTAACACTCCTTTAAAGTGATTTCTTTTCAATTATATACTAAAGCGTTTATGCTTGCAATTTTTTCCGACTCGTTTTGAACTTTAGTTATCATAACTACTCCACTCTTACTTTTTCGTGTATAATGAGAGGATGTCCTGTACTCAATCTATTATTTTAAAGGAGTTAGCTTTATGAACTGTTTTGGTATTCAAGCTGCCGGTGATTACGAAATCCAAATTGAAAAATCTCGTTTTATTTGTTATTTTGCTCCCGTCAATACTGCTGAGGAAGCACAAGCATTTATCGAGACAATAAAAAAACGGAACTGGGATGCAACTCATAACTGTTCAGCTTATTTGCTCGGGGAAAATCAACAAGTACAAAAAGCAAATGATGATGGCGAACCAAGTGGTACTGCTGGCATCCCGATGCTTGAAGTCTTAAAAAAAAGAAACCTAACCAATATCGTAGTTGTTGTCACGCGCTATTTTGGTGGTATTAAATTAGGTGCTGGTGGCTTAGTTCGTGCATACACGCAAAGTGTCGTGAGTGCTCTTGATACAGTTGCAACTTTAGTTGAAAAGCTTCCCTTATTGCGAATACAATTTATGTTACCTTTTGAGCTTGCTTTTAAGGTCGAAAATACGCTTCGTCATGACACTCGTTTTATTGTCGAATCTGTTGCTTATTTTTCTGAGGCAGTTACTTTTTTTGTTCTAATTTCTCCTGAAAGTGAAGTGCTATTTCAGGAAAACTTACATATGCTCTGCAATCAAGAAGTCGATATTTATCCAATTGAAACAATTTATCATGAAAAAATTCTTGTTTCTGATTAAATTATCAATATTCTATTTTGCTTTTAGGTAAAAAACTTTATAATAAAAAAGTATGTAGTTTATTACTATTACATATCCCAACTCAAAAAGGAGGCGTTAATCATCGCTGAACTACAAAATAATAAACCAAAAAAATCGCTTTTAAAGCGGGTGATCATTAGCCTCTTAAGTGTTTTACTTGTGATTGGCCTTGGTTACTCTGCTTTTATCGTTTATAAACTTTTCCAATCTGCCGATAAAATTATTGATAGCAGTAAAGAGTCTACTGTCAATGTGACTACGGAACCATTCAATATTTTACTTATTGGTATGGATGAAGAGAACCTTGATAAAGGTCGCGCCGATTCTTTGAACTTGGCAACAATCAATCCCAAAACAGAGACAATTCAAATGACAAGTATCCCTCGCGATACCTATGTCGAAATTCCATGTAAAAATAACTTACGTGATAAAATTACACATGCCCACGCTTATGGGGGAACTGACTGTACAATTGACACAGTTGAACAACTCTTCGATACAACTATTGATTTTTATGTAAAAGTCAATTTTAATGGTTTCGTTGATGTCATCGATGCAATTGGTGGTGTTGAAATGAATGTTCCTGATTTACGTGAAGGCTTCTTGAGTTATATCCAAAGTCCAGATGATCCAGGTCTTGTACCTTTTCCAGAGCAAATGGCTGTTTTCCAAGAAGGAAATGTCTGGTGTGAATCAGATAGTTCACGTGAACGTTATGCGATTTGTTTTGATACATTTGGTGTTCAACAAGTAAACGGCGAAGAAGCCCTCGCACTAGCACGAACTCGCCATTATGATTCAGATGGTGATCGTGGTAATCGTCAAATGGAGGTCGTCAAAGCTGTTGCAAAAAAAATGGCGAGTCTAGAAGGTGTTTTTTCTCTCGACAAAGTTCTTGATGCTGCTGCCGATAATGTTGCCACTAACATTACTGTCAGTCAAATGACATCACTCGTTTCCTTAGGACAAAAGATTTTAGCTGCCCGTGGTGGCGATATCGATGGCTTTGCTTTCCGTACCCTCCAAATTCAAGGTGAAGGCTTCATTTTTGAAGGTGAACTGAATGGACGTGCTTGGTATTCAATCCCCTATTTAGAAAGTATTGAATACTTACGTCAACAAATTAGTATGGCTCTTGGCCTCTCACCTGTTATTATGGCTGGTGAAGTGAGCTACAATGCAAATTTACAATACCCTCGTCCGGAGTATATGGCTAATTTAACACCGATGTTCAGTGATATTGTTCCTTCCGCGGATGATTCTCCTGTGATTGAAAATGATCCCCTTGTCGAAACGGAAGTAAAAGAATTTACGTGTGAAGATGGTCAAACTTCTGTCAATGGTATTTGTCCAACGCCAATTGTACCGGAAGAATTTACGTGTGAAGATGGTCAAACCTCTGTCAATGGTATTTGTCCGGCGCCAATTGTACCGGAAGAATTTACGTGTGAAGATGGTCAAACCTCTGTCAATGGTGTCTGTCCGGCACCAGTTGTACCAGAACCGGAAACATGTCCTGATGGTCAAGCACCAGTTAATGGTGTCTGTCCGGCACCGGTTGTACCAGAACCGGAAACATGTCCTGATGGTCAAGCACCAGTTGATGGTGTCTGCCCTTCGAACACTAAACCCGAAGAAGAATAAATCATTTCAAAAACGGCTACTCCTATTGGAGATAGCCGTTTTTCTTTATCTTTACTATAAAAAAAAGCGATACAAGCATCGCTTTTTTCGCTTATTCAGTAGGTGTTTCCACATCAGTTGTCGTAAAAGCATCGATAACTGCTAGTGTGTCATCATGTTCAGTTGTAAAATCGACTAAGAACCAGGTATTTTGCTCTTCGTTATAAATCCAAGTGAATGTTCCTGTATTTGGCCATTCTTGTTCACTATCGATTGTCGCCGGGCTTTCTTCATAATCCCAATTCACAGCTACTTTATAGGCAGTGACTGTTTCATCAGTCATTTCATCTGTAAAATCATCTTCAAATGTATCGACTATTTCAATATTTGCAACAACTGGTAACCCATCTTCACCATACGCTGTGACTAAGTCTTTGTAGTAAAAGTAAAGTGTTGTTTTGAGAAATTCAAGATAATCTTGACGACGTTCAGGGATAATATGTCCTGTCCCATGAAATTGAGTTTCTGGTGACAACGGCATATATGTAAAAATTTGTGCCACAGCATCAGTAGTTAATAGTTCCAATTCTTGATAATCACCAACAATTCGCTGACTTTTTACTGCCGCTTGAGTCTCAGTTAATTTTGTTGATAACGATACCGAAATTTGCTCGGGTGTTTGTGTTGGTGTTTCCGTATTCAGTGTGTTTAATAAAAATACCGTGCCACCACCACCAATTGCTATCACAGCGAAAATTAAAATAATTAATAGCACTCGGAGCCCTTTTTTTTGCTTTCGAGCTTGCTTCCGTTCTTGTCGATTTGCCATCATTTCCCTCCTATAAAAGAAACCCTCACACCGTGAGGGTTTGCTGTTGTTTACTTTAAGCTATATTTATCAATGTTTTCTAACATAATTCCTGTTCCACGTGCAACACAACTTAATGGTTCTTCCGCAATAAATACAGGTACTAGTAATTCATCTGATAATAAGTGATCAAGACCATGTAATAAAGCCCCTCCACCTGTTAACACGATTCCGCGATCGATAATATCAGCTGCTAATTCTGGTGGTGTTTGTTCTAATACTGTTTTTGCTGCAGCAACAAGAACTGATACTGATTCACGTAATGATAATTCAATTTCTTCTGAAGTAATTGTAATTGTTTTTGGCAATCCAGAAACAAGGTCACGTCCACGAACCTGCATTGTTTCCTCGCGGCTACCTGCATAAACAGTTGCAATTTGGATTTTAATTTGTTCAGCAGTACGTTCACCGATTAATAGTTTATGCTTATCTTTGATGTGACGTAAGATATCTGCATCAAATTTATTACCAGCAATTTTCACTGATGCGCTTGTTACGATTTCACCTAAAGAGATAACCGCAATATCAGTTGTTCCACCACCGATATCAAAAACCATATTTCCTGTTGGACGCGAAACATCAAGTCCAGCACCAATTGCTGCTACTTTTGGTTCTTCTTCCAAGAAAACTTGTTTTGCTCCTGCACGCTCAGCAGCTTCACGAATAGCGTTACGCTCAACTGTTGTAATATTTGTTGGGCAACAAATTAAGATACGTGGGCGTGAGAAAAGACCACGTACATTTAAAGAGCTCATGAAATATTGTAGCATTGCTTCTGTTGCTTCAAAGTCAGCAATAACCCCATCCTTTAATGGACGAATTGCTTCAACTTGACCTGGCGTACGCCCAATCATTTCGCGGGCTTCTTCACCAACTGCTAATAAGCGACGTGTTTTCGAATCAACAGCAACAACTGTTGGTTCGTTTAATACGATCCCTTTTCCTTGTACATAAATTAAAATATTCGCTGTTCCTAAGTCAATTCCGACATCTTTTGAACCAAACATCCAATCATTCCTCCAATTTTACTTACCGTTTATTCATCAAAGAGTTTTTGTTCATGTTATTTTCTTCAACATTCCAAACAATTATATCATAAAAAAACATGACTTTTAGCCTAAATTTGATTAAATTTCAAACAACACACGCAGTATCAACTAGAATGTCGCGAAATTTTTGCACCAAGTTTTTGGAGTTTTTCGACAAAATCGACATATCCACGATCGAGGTGATAGAGTTTCTCGATTCGAGTTTCGCCATCTGCTAATAACCCTGCTAGGACCAGTCCTGCTGCTGAGCGTAAGTCAGTTGCTTTAACGCGAACCCCATGTAATGATTGTTTAGTCACAATACACGTCCGACCATCAACTATGATTTGTGCCCCCATTCGATTCAATTCTTCAACATGCATAAACCGATTTTCGAAGATAGTCTCTGTTAATGTTGAAACGCCATCCGCACACAGTAAAATGGCTAACATCGGTGATTGCATATCAGTTGGGAAGTTTGGATGTGGCCCAGTTTTAATATCAATTGCTTGGTAATCTTTATTTCCTTGCACACCAATCCAGTCATCACCAATTGTAATCTTGGCACCAAGCTGTTGTAATTTTGCGGTAATTGGTTGAAGATGATCCGGAATAATATTCTTGATAATCACATCACCTTGCGTAATGGCTGCCGCTATCATAAATGTTCCCGCTTCAATTCGATCTGGTAAAATTTCATACTCACAAGCAGTCAGAGTTTCAACCCCCATAATTTCAATTGTATCTGTTCCTGCACCATGGATTTGTGCGCCCATTGCATTTAAAAAGTTGGCAAGATCAATAATTTCCGGCTCTTTTGCGACACCACGTAAAATTGTTTTTCCTTCTGCACGACTAGCTGCAATCATTAAATTTTCTGTTGCGCCAACGCTTGGAAAGGCTAAATCAAATTCTGCTCCTTGCAAGCGCCCATCAACACTTGCTTCGATAATTCCGTGACTCAACTGAACAGTTGCACCTAGTGCTTCAAATCCACGAAGATGAATATCAAGTGGGCGTGAACCAATAGCACAACCACCTGGTAAGACAACACTGACTTTCCCTTCTAATGCTAATAATGCGCCCATCACTAAAACAGATGCACGCATTTTACTGACTAAGTGTTCTGGTGTCTGTGTCTGCAATATACTTGGCACCTCTACATGCATATGTTGACCATTACGAACAACTTTTGCTCCTAAATTACTTAATACGGCTGCCATTGTCTCAACATCACTGAGTTGTGGTACTCGCTGTAAATGAATCGTATTATTTTTTGCTAGTAAACTTGCTGCCATGATTGGTAAAACCGCATTTTTGGCACCTTCAATTTGTACTTCACCAGCTAATGGATGTCCTTTTTCAACTAAAATATATTCTTCCATGATTAATTCCCTCATGTATCTTTAGATTTGTAAGTTCACAATTGTTCTACCGGCATGAAATAATGCGAGCAAAAATTGTGTCGATAAATATGATAATCCCATCGCTACTACCGTTTGGCTTAACAGAATCTGACTTGCACTATTTTTGCGAAAGAGATACTGCCACTGTACGGCTTGAAGCGCCCAAAATATAGCTGCAAAATTCAAAAGATATAAAAATAAATTGAGAATTGATTGGCTAAAGAGTGCCTGTCCCATTATTTTCCCTACTTTCTCCAAGTCATTTTTGTTCCTTACCAAATGTTTGAAATTTTTCAGGACTGCTTTTAGTATATCAAATCGTTTCTGCTTTGACAAAAAGAAAAAGCCAAAAGTCCATAAGAACTTTCGGCTTTTTTCACTTATGCTTTTTTATGATAAAGATCAAAGACATGTAAACGATTAATTGCTTTTTGCAATTCTTTTTCGGCTACGGCTGGATCAACATATTCAAGTGGATGCTCAATCGCATGACGCGCGCGTTGTTCGGCTTCTTCAACACGATCGCGATCAATTTCATGTGCCCACTCGGCAATATCAGCAACAATCAAGGTTTCATGACGTTGAATACTCATGTAACCCCCACTAATTGCTAAATATTTCTTTTCACCTTCATGTTCAATAATAAGCGGTGCAATTTTCAGCACTGATACTAATGGTATATGATTCGGTAAAATTGTTAATTGTCCATCTGTCGTCGTCACTTGCATTTTATCAATATCACCTTCAAACAACAACCGATCAATAGCTACAACTTTTAGATGAAAACTCATAGTTACTCACCTGTTTCCTGTAATGTTTTAGCTTTCGCAATTGCATCTTCAATTGTTCCCACATACAAGAATGCTTGTTCTGGTAATTCATCATGTAATCCATCAAGAATTTCTTTAAATGCACGGACCGCTTCTTTAACCGGTACATACTTTCCTTGCATTCCTGTGAATTGCTCGGCAACAGTAAATGGTTGTGATAAGAAGTTACGAATACGACGAGCGCGGTGAACGATTTGCTTATCTTCTTCACTTAACTCATCCATCCCTAAAATTGCGATGATATCTTGTAATTCTTTGTATCGTTGTAAAATTTGTTGCACTGCTTGAGCAACTTCGTAATGTTCAGCACCAACAACTTGTGGATCTAACATTCGTGAACTTGAGCCAAGTGGATCAACGGCTGGATAAATTCCTAATGCTGCTGTTCCACGATCAAGTACTGTTGTTGCATCTAAGTGGTTAAACGTTGTTGCTGGAGCCGGGTCAGTTAAGTCATCGGCTGGTACATAAACGGCTTGAACCGAGGTAATCGATCCTTTTTTCGTTGATGTAATTCGCTCTTGTAAATCGCCCATCTCCGTTGCTAATGTTGGTTGGTACCCTACCGCAGAAGGAATCCGTCCTAAAAGGGCAGAAACTTCAGATCCCGCTTGAGTAAAACGGAAAATATTATCAACGAATAATAATACGTCTTGCCCTTGTGTATCACGGAAGTACTCAGCCATTGTTAAACCAGATAAAGCAACACGCATACGTGCTCCTGGTGGTTCATTCATCTGACCAAAGACGAGTGCAGTTTTGTCAATTACACCACTATCAGTCATTTCATGATATAAGTCATTTCCTTCACGTGTACGTTCTCCAACACCGGCGAATACTGAAATTCCCCCATGATGCTTCGCAACGTTATTGATTAACTCTTGAATTAAAACGGTTTTACCAACTCCGGCACCACCGAAAAGTCCGATTTTACCACCTTTTAAGTAAGGACAGATTAAATCGATTACTTTAATTCCTGTCTCCAGAATTTCTGTTGACATATTTAACTCGTGGAAAGCAGGGGCTCCACGGTGAATTGGATGCTGCTCGACATCAGCAGCCACGGCTGCACCTTCATCAATTGGTTCTCCTAAAACGTTGAACATTCGCCCTAACGTTACCTCACCAACAGGAACAGTAATTGCTTTTCCAGTATCAATTGCTTCCATATTTCGACTGATTCCCTCAGTTGCTCCCATCGCAATCGCACGGACGATATTATCGCCAATGTGTTGTGCAACTTCGACAACTAGTTTTTCATCTTTATATGGAATTTCAATTGCATTACGAATGGCTGGCAATTGCCCTTGTTCGAATTGAATGTCGAGGACAGGACCAATGACTTGGACAACTTTTCCTTTATTCATTGTCGTTTCCTCCTAATTTAAACTTTCAGATCCCCCAATAATTTCTGACATTTCTTGGGTGATTGCTGCCTGACGCTCACGATTATAGAGAATCGATAAGTTATCAAGCATTTGATCAGCATTGGTATTTGCACTTTCCATTGCCATTCGACGACTCGCTGATTCACTCGTTAGCGATTCTAACAAGTAAATATATGCCATTGTCGAAATCATTTTCGGTGCTAAATAGGTTAATACTGAGTTGGGACTTGGTTCAAACAGCGTATCTGCTGTAATGACCGGCTCCCCACTTGCTTTTGTTGTGTCAGTATTTTCAAACTGTGCTGGTAACATTTGTGTTAGTACCGGTGTTTGGACAAGTGGGTTTTTGTAATCAGTGTACATTATTTTAATCGCATCAATTTCTTCACGCGCATACATGTCCATTAATGGCATCACAATCTCATCTGTTAACTCCTCATATGTGAGTGTTTCATTGCGTCCCGTTAAAGCAAAAGTTGTCGTCAAGTTATAAAAACCTGATTTTTCAGCACCATTTTTACCAATGAAGTAAAAAAGATGTTCAACTTCTGGATTATTTCTGACTTCTTCGCGTAACGCTCGTAAAACATTGACATTATAACCACCACAAAGGCCCACATCTGATGTGAAAACAATATAAGCGATTTTTTCAATTGTTTTTGGTTGACGGAAGTACGCGACATCAATATCCGTTTGCTTATTTTTGGCAGCATTGAGAATATGTTGCATATGTTGTTCAACGAGATTTTTGTACGACTTAATTGGAATAATTTGTCGTTGGTATTTTTGCAATTTCGCCATTGAGACGAGTTGCATTGCACTCGTGACTTTTTTGGTTGATTTAATCGAAGACATTCTGTCTTTGATAGCTTTCATCCCTTTTGCCATTAACGATCACCTGCTACTGCAAAGTTCGCCATAAATTTATCAAGTTCAACGCGAAGTGCTGCTTCAACTTCAGGTGTCAAGGCTTTCTGCTCGCGAATAAGAGCATATGTATCTTGTCCTTGAATTTCGAAGAATTCTAATACTTCTTTTTCAAAACGTTTCATTTGATTTACGGCAATTTTTGCTAAGTATCCATGTTGTGCGACAAATAAAAGGACAACTTGTTCTTCTAAGCGAACTGGTTGATTTACTGGCTGTTTAATCATTTCCATTAATTTCGCTCCGCGATCAAGCACGGCTTTTGTTGTTGCATCTAAATCTGAACTAAATTGTGCGAAAGCTTGTAATTCTGAATACTGTGCCAAGTCAATTTTCATTGATCCTGAGAGTTTTTTGACAATTTTTGTTTGCGCATCTCCACCAACACGTGAAACTGAAAGTCCTGTGTCAATTGCTGGACGTTGTCCGGCATTGAATAAATCTGCCTGTAAGAAAATTTGTCCATCAGTAATCGAAATAACATTGGTTGGGATATATGCTGAGATATCTCCTGCTTGCGTTTCAATGATTGGCAATGCCGTCATTGATCCACCACCATAATCAGCATTCAATTTACATGCACGCTCTAATAAACGTGAATGTAAGTAGAAAACATCTCCAGGGTAGGCTTCACGACCTGGTGGGCGACGAAGTAATAATGACAATGTACGATAAGCAACCGCGTGTTTTGATAAATCATCATACACGATTAACACATCTTCACCATTATCCATCCACTCTTCACCAATAGCACACCCAGCATATGGTGCTAAGTATTGTACTGGTGCCATATCTGAAGCACTTGCTGCCACAATTGTTGTATATTCCATTGCTCCATGACGAAGTAAAGTGTTATAAACACTCGCAATTGTTGAATTTTTTTGTCCGATTGCGACATAGATACATTTTACATTTTCACCTTTTTGGTTCAAAATTGTATCGATTGCAATTGCTGTTTTTCCGGTTTGGCGGTCACCGATGATTAACTCACGTTGACCACGTCCGATTGGGAACATTGCATCAATCGCTTTGATTCCCGTTTGTAGTGGTTGGTGAACACTTTTACGTGTCATAACCCCTGGGGCGATACGTTCAATTGGGCGTGTTGCCGTTGAAACTAACTCCCCTTTACCATCAATTGGTTCGCCAAGTGGATTGACAACGCGTCCTAACAACCCGTCTCCAACTGGCACTTCAACGATGCGGCCTGTTCGTTTGACAATAGACCCTTCACGAATTTGATCACTCTCGCTGAGCATAACAATCCCGACTGTATGCATTTCAAGGTTGATTGCCATTCCTAAAGTACCATCAGCAAATTCAACAAGCTCACTCATCATAATATTATCTAATCCGTTCGCCGTCGCTACACCATCTCCGACTTTGACAACGACACCTGATTCATAATAATCAACTGTTTGTTCATAGTCTTTCAATTTTTGGGCGAGGACACGGCTTAATTCTTCTGGTTTTAAGCTCATATATACACCTCATGGTTTAAATTGTCAGTTTTTGTAAATCTGACTGTAATTTTTGTAATTTGGTTGCAAAAGAATCATCAAACGTTTGTGTGCCCACGCTTACCTTCACGCCACCAATGATACTTGGATCAATTACATGCTTGCTCACAAGTTTTGTCATTGTCCGCTTCTCAGCAGCAGCAATCAAGATTGCTAACGTTTCTTTGTCTAACGCGGTAGCAGTTGTAATTACTGCCTTTTGCTTTCCTTGCATTGCTAATACAAGCGCCTCAAAGTATTCAGCGATTGCTGGCAATTCACGTCCACGTTGGTTTTTTGCAATTAGTTGAATAAAGTCAATCACATCATTATCAGCACCAGCACATGTCTGGGCAATAAATGTTTGCTTTTCTTGAGTACTTAAACGTGGATCTTCGAGCAAACGAAATACTGCCGGCTGGTCTTGAAAGTTTTGCGCAATCAGCACTAATTGCTCAGCTTTCATTTGGTGACTATCTGTGACTGCACTTAATAATGCTTGGGCATATTTTTGAGCGACACTAGCGTTCATTTGTCATCACCATTTTCTCAGCCATTGCCAATGCACGGGCTTTTGTATTCGTTTCGTCCACTTGCTCTTGTAATAATTGACTCGCAATCGACACTGATAGATCAATTGCTTGATCTTTCATTTCTTTTTGAGCTAATTGCTGGTCAATTTCTAACTGTGCATCAAAGGCTTCACGGCGTTTTCGTAAATCAGCTTGTAATTCTTCAGCAAGTTTTGTTGCTGTTTGATCAGCACGAACTCGCGCCGTCTCTAAAATTTCAGTGGCTTCTTCTTGAACACGACGGAGGCGTTTTTGCGCTTCTGTGTTTGTTGCAACTGCTTCTTGATTTTGTGTATCTGCTTGGGCAATTTGATCAACAACATATTGTTGGCGTCGATCCATATAAGCTTGTAATGGGTTCCATAACAATTTAAACAGAACAAAGAATAAAATTGCAGTTGAAGCTAAACTCAAAATAAAAGTTAGTATATCAAAATTCAAAGAAAAATTAATATCCATTTCGCTTCACCTCACTCAGCAACCATCGATTAAACGAGGTTACCACCTAAGATGAAGATTAACATGATTGAAACAAGTAATCCGTAGATTCCTGTTGTTTCCGCCATCGCTAAACCAACGATCATTAATTGTTGAATTTTATCTGCTGCTTCAGGGTTGCGTCCTACGGCTTCTACTGCTTTACCAGCACCAACACCTTGTCCAATCCCTGCTCCAAATCCTGTTAAAACTGCCAATCCGGCACCAATTGCGATCCCCGCAACTGCAATAGCATTTCCTACTTCTAAAGCTGCCATCTGTAATTCCTCCTAAAACTCTTATCATCATTATTTTTTATACATCTATAGTGGTACACATAACTGTGTGATACCCAAAATTATTCTGTACGGCTTGAAATTAAAATTGCCGTTAACATGGTAAATACCAAGGCTTGAATCGTTCCTGAGAAAATATCTAGATAAAAACTCAAGGCGACACCAGGGATAAAATACCCCAGCGGAGTAATCAGTGCCCGCAACACTTCTGCTAAAACAGTCCCTGCAACCATATTCCCAAACAAACGGAGAGAAATTGTCACTGATTCTGTTGCAAAACTAATCATATTCAATGGTAACATGAAGCCAAATGGTTTCATATACTGACCAAAATACCCTTTAAATCCGTATGTGCGGAATGAAAGTGTATGCATAATAATGAATGTGAGTAATCCAAGCGAAAGGGCAATAGATAAATCATATGCCGCTGGACGTAGTCCCCATAGTGATAACGTATTAACGAGTAATAAATACGTAAATAACGTTGCCAGCATCGGTCCAATCACTCGTCGGTATGGATTTGTTGTTACTGTACTATCAAAAAAGCCTAGTAATTGCTCACAGACAATAATAAATTTAGGGGGTTTGCCATTTGGTTCTAAACGATTTAAATATCGTCTTCCAACCAATCCTAAACCAACTAAAATTAGCATGACTGCCCAAGCATAAAACATTTCCGGACCAATTGTAAAATTACCGATTGTGAGACCTTCTTTTACTGTCGTCAGCATGAGATTCATTGTGTTCTCGACCTCCTTTCACAGCTGGTTGCCGGCGCCGATACACCAAAATAATCATTGGTGCAAGCATGACACCGACAAAAACAGCGAAAATATTTAACCATTGAGGGTAAATCATTGCCGCAATAAATGCTGCAGCGGTTACTCCTAAACGGATAAGCGAGCCAAAGATAAAACGCTGTGGTTTTTCCATAAAAACAATACTCTTCACATACCGAACTTGTAGCCAAAAATTTAGCATTGAAATTGCACTTCCGACTAGTACACCAAGTAGAATCGGCAGACTAAAACGAAAAATTAAAAATCCTATCAGTGCTAAAACAATCGCAACAAGTGGTATTCGAATGAAAACATTACGAGCATAGTTTATACTAAAGTTATCTTCGTGCATAGCTTATTTCGTCCCGAACAAACGGTCTCCAGCATCACCAAGACCTGGAACAATATAGCCTTTATCATTTAATTTTTCATCAAGTGACGCTAAGTATACATCAACATCTGGATGAGCAGCATGAACTGCTTCAACACCTTCAGGTGCACCGACTAAACACACAAGTTTAATTGTTTGTGCACCACGTGCTTTTAACATCGTAATGGCTGCAATCGCTGAACCACCAGTTGCTAACATCGGATCAACAACTAAATTCATTGCTGTCTCTAATCCTTGTGGTAACTTTGAAAAATATTCTTTTGGCTCTAGTGTTTCTTCATCGCGATAAATTCCAATATGACCAATTTTTGCTGTTGGAATTAAGCGATTAATTCCATCAACCATCCCAAGACCAGCACGTAAAATTGGAATAATAAATACTTCTTGTGCAAGTTCTTTTTGTGTCGTTGTTGCAACAGGTGTCTCAATCGTGACATCTTGTAATTTTAAATCACGTGTAATTTCGTAAGCCATAAGTCCGGCAATTTCATTGACTGTCTCACGAAAATCTTTCGTTGCAGTTGTCACTTTACGAATATTTGTTAACTTGTGACTAATGAGCGGATGGTTAAAAACATGTAGTTTACTCATTTTAAGCTTCCCCTTTACAATTTTTTTGTTCAATTTGGGTAATTTTAGCTAATCGTGCAACGTGGCGGTCACCTTCAAAATCGGTTTCCAGCCATGTTTGCGTAATCATTTTGGCTAATTCAATCCCAATTACGCGAGCACCGAGTGCTAAAACATTCGTATCGTTGTGTAATCGTGTTGCTTGTGCACTATACACATCACTTACTAACGCACAACGAATTCCGTTTACTTTGTTCGCGGCAATACTCATACCGATTCCAGTACCACAGATTAATATTCCACGATCTGCTTCATTGCCTGCTACTTTATTCGCAACAATTTCTGCATAATCCGGATAATCAACCGAATCACAGTTATAAGTTCCGTAATCTTCACATTCATAACCAAGTTGTTCGAGCAACTCAACTAATTCTGCTTTCATTTGAACGCCACCATGATCAGAAGCAATTGCGATTTTCATTCTCTCATCACCCTTTGCAAATAAAATTTAAATATCTGTTCTATTGTACCATATCTCCGAATTTTTGGGGAATTTTCTCAACGGATTTCGCTCATTTTTTTGTTTTCTTATCAACAAATTTCCATTTTATTATCTATAGAAAAAAACTAGCCGCAGCTAGTTTTATGTTCTCTTTATATTAATTCCTGTACTTGTTCAGCGACTCGTTTCAAATCGGTACTCGTTGCTTCCTGATTTAATGCTTGGGTGATTAATTGTGCAAGTGTAATAAAATCAGCTTCTTTGAAGCCTTTTGTCGTCATTGCCGGTGTCCCTAAGCGTAATCCACTCGTGATTTGCGGACTCAGCGTTTCGTTTGGAATTGTGTTTTTGTTCGTCGTAATCCCGACACTATCTAATCGTTCTTGTGCCCATTTCCCTGTTAGTCCATGTTGACTATGAACATCTACAAGAAAGAGATGATTATCTGTCCCTTCACCAATGACTGGCCAGCCATGACTTATCATTGCTTGAGCAAATGCTTGCGAATTTAAAATTACTTGCCGTTGGTAGATATGATAATCTGCCGTTGTCGCTTCATATGCTGCAATGGCTTTTGCAGCAATGACATGCATCAGTGGTCCACCTTGCATCCCAGGGAAAATAGCCCGATTGAGCTGCGAAGCAAATTTTTGCTTGCAAAAAACGAGTCCTCCGCGTGGACCGCGTAAAGTCTTATGTGTTGTTGTTGTCACAAAATCAGCAATCGGCACGGGATTTTCATGTACATTTGCCGCTACAAGACCAGCAATATGAGCCATATCAACCATAAAATAGGCTCCAACCTCATCAGCAATTGCTCGAAAGTGTTGAAAATCAATTGCGAAAGGATACGCACTCGCTCCAGCAACAATTAATTTTGGTCGATGCTCATGAGCAAGTTGCCGCACAGCTTCATAGTCAATTCGTCCATCTTCATTGACACCATAAGCGACAAAATTATAGTTCATTCCACTAAAGTTTAATGGGTGGCCATGCGTTAAATGTCCTCCAGCCGCTAAATCCATCCCTAAGACACAATCACCAGCTTGAAGTACCGTCATGTACACTGCCATGTTTGCCTGACTACCTGAATGCGGTTGAACATTAACATGTTCTCCATCGAAAAGTGCCAAAAAACGATCAATTGCCAATTGTTCTACTTCATCAACAACTTCACAACCACCATAGTAACGTTTACCTGGATAGCCTTCGGCGTATTTATTGGTCAATACTGAGCCTTGTGCCTGTAAAATAGCTTCACTCACAAAATTTTCTGAAGCGATGAGCTCGATTGTCTGAGCTTGCCGCTGATTTTCTTTCCTAATTAATTGTTCTATTGCTTGGTCGCGCATAACCCACCGTCCTTATTCGTATTTGCAAAATTGTATCACAGCTACTAATAAAAAACTATTTTTTTGCTTATTCTTTTCGTTCGTGTAGACACTCACTAATTTCTTGTTCAGATATTGCTCCTTCACGCAAAATACGATATGTATTTTGTTCTGTCACTTCAATGACTGTTGATGGAATCCCGCATTTAGCCGTACCAGCAAAAGTCACAACTTGATCACCAAAGACAGCTTCAACTGCTTGACTATTTGTTGCTGCCTCTTCACCTGAAATATTCGCACTAGTTGTTGCTAAAGTGACTTGCGTTTGCTCAAGTAATGCCAAAATTTCAGGTTGATTTGGCATACGTAACCCAATTGTCTGTAATCCCGAACTTATCTGCTTACTCACTGTTTCTTTCTTTGGCAACACGATTGTCAGCGGACCAGGCCAAAAGCAATCCATGAGCTGTTGTGCTAATGGTGGTACTACCTTCGCAAACTCAGTCACTTTTTTCGAATTTCCCACAAATAAGATAAGTGGTTTTTCACTTGGTCGCTGTTTTAATTGATAAATACCTTGCAATGCCGCCAAATTTTGCGCATCACATCCAAGACCGTACACAGTATCTGTTGGAAACGCAACTACTTTCCCAACTTTGATCGCTTGTACGAGTTGTTCACTTGTGTCAACAATCATTTCTTCACCTCATTTTATGCTGAAAAAAATCTTTCCAACATAGTGTCAAAAAGATTTCTTCCCATTACTTCATATTATTGTAAATAAACAGCATTCGGTCTTTTCCATTAATATCTTGCTTCACTTCAATTTCAGCAGTTGGAAAATATTGCGCCGCTAAGTTTGAGAGGCGCTCACCTTGATCATACCCCATCTCAAAAGCTAAAACACTTCGGTCTGGATTCAGAATTGTTTTCACCTGTTCAAAGATACGGTGATAGAAATAAAGTCCATCATTCCCACCAAAAAGTGCTACATGTGGTTCATTATCTTTGACTAACGCATCGACTGCTTCTTCAACAGGAATATATGGCGGATTTGAGATGAAAATGTCAACAATAACCGCTTTATCAACAAGTGGTTGTACCATATCACCTGCTACAAACTCAACTTGTGGTGCGAAATCTCGTGCATTTGCTTGGGCAACTTCAAGTGCTTCCTCACTAATATCAGTTGCAATCATTGTCACTTTTTCTGATTCAGCTGCTAAAGAAACACTAATAGCACCGCTTCCTGTTCCAACATCACAACAACGAACACTCGCTGCTTCCTCATAGTATTCATCAATAATATCTAAGATATGATAGACAAGTTCTTCTGTTTCTGGACGAGGAATTAAAACTGCTTCACTTACATGAAAATTACGCCCCATGAAGTATTCATATCCGATGATATATTGCACTGGTTCATTTTTTTCGATGAAACGCATTAAATTAGCCGTAAATTTCTCAGCTTTTGCTGCTTCAACTTCTTCGTCTAACCGCATGAGAATTTCATAACTTTCCATTTCCAGCGCATCAACTAACAAAATTTTAGCAATTGAGCGTTCGCTCCCATTGGCATCGAGTTGTTGTTCAGCATTTTTGAGCATAGTTTGGATTGTCATCTTACTCACCTAATCCCTCGGCTAATTTTTCACGTTGTTCTTCAACAAGTAAAGCATCGATAATATCATTGAGTTTTCCTTCAATAATACGATCAAGTTGTTGAATCGTTAAACCAATACGGTGATCAGTCACACGGTTTTGTGGGTAGTTATACGTACGGATTTTTTCCGAACGATCACCACTTCCTAATTTCGACTGACGCATGGCCGCTAATTCTGCTTGTTGCTGTTGTAATTCCATGTCATATAATTTAACACGTAAAACTTTCATTGCTTGATCACGGTTTTCATGTTGCGAACGTCCATCCTGACAAGTAACAACTAACCCAGTTGGTAAATGGGTGATTCGTACAGCTGAATCGGTTGTATTAACAGACTGTCCTCCAGCTCCACCCGAACGATACACATCAATTTTGATGTCATTTGGTTTAATATCAACTGTAATTTCATCATCAACTTCAGGCATAACCAAAACTGTTGCTGTTGATGTGTGAATGCGCCCTTGGCTTTCAGTTGCTGGTACACGTTGAACACGGTGTGAACCTGATTCAAACTTTAATTTTGAATACGCACCTTGGCCTTTGATTAAGAACGAAATTAATGAGAATCCACCCATGTCAGCTTCATGTGATTCCATAATTTCAACTTTCCACCCTTGACTCTCCGCATAACGAGCATACATACGATATAAATCACCCGCAAAAATATTCGCTTCGTCTCCACCAGCAGCTCCACGAACTTCAACGATAACATTTAAGTCATCATTTGGATCTTTTGGAATCAATAAAATTTTGATTTCATCTTCTAGTGGCTCAACATGTTGCTCAAGTTCACGTAATTCTTCTTTGGCCATTTCACGAATTTCTTCGTCTTTTTCCTCGGCAATTAAAAATTTCGCATCTTCAATTCCTTCCATTACGGCTTTATATTCATTATATTTATCATAAACTGCTTGGAGTTGTGATTGCTCACGCGATAATGACATCAAGCGTTTGGGATCACTTCCAATATTTGGATCACTTAGTTGCTCCGTCAATTGGTGATAACGATCAGCAAGTGTTTGTAAACGTTCTAGTAAACTCATCTTAATTCTCCTTAATTTGGTTTCGATAGTCTTTTTGCACTTGGTGGCAATGGCGGCATCGTGCCTCATAACTCTCTTTTGCTCCAACTAAAACAATTGGGTCATGGTAATTTGCTGGTTGGCCATCAATGAGACGCTGCGTTCGCGTTGCTGGTTCACCACAGACAGTACAAATTGCCGTTAACTTCGTCACAAATTCAGCTTTTGCTAAGAGCTTTGGAATAACACCAAAGGGCTCACCCCGAAAATCCATATCAAGTCCTGCGGCAATCACACGAATTCCTTTTGCGGCAATTAATTCAATCACTTCAATGACACTCTCATCAAAGAATTGAACTTCATCAAACGCAACAACTGCTGTATCAGGTGTTAAAAAGTCCAAAGCTTCTTGTGGGCTGTTGATGGCAATCGCTTGAATTGCTTGTCCATTATGTGAAACGACATCCGTGTCACTATAACGGTTATCAATTTGTGGTTTAAATACATAAAAGGTTTTTTTTGCGTATTCTAAACGTTTTAAACGACGAATGAGTTCTTCTGTCTTACCAGCAAACATGCTTCCACAGATGACTTCTAACCAGCCCTCTTTACGTAAATCAAAATACATGTGACAACCTCCCTCTATTTCTCCACTTTCGTGGGTTATCTTGTTCTTATTTTAGCAAAAAAACAGGTGCATCGCACCTGCTTTCTTTGGAGATGGATGAATTATTTCTCTTCCGTCTTCATACCATATTTTTTGTTGAAACGGTCTACACGTCCATCAGCTGTAACGAAACGTTGACGTCCTGTATAGAATGGGTGACAGTTTGAACAAGTATCCACACGGATTTCGTCTAAAACTGAACCTGTTTCAAATTCTGTATTACATGAAGTACATGTAACTTTTACTGCTTTGTAATTTGGGTGAATTCCCTTTTTCATAATAGTTCTCCTTCTGCCCTAGATAATCTACTTATCTAGAATAAGCGTTTGATGTGGGTCTTCCAACCCCGCTGAAGTTCTTTTTCAAATAGTTGAACGGCGAACTTTTACCAGTCTATAGTTGAGTGACCATCAAAATGCATCACTGTACTACTAGCTGTAGTTGATATGAGCGTATTCTAGCTAATACCATATGAAATTATACCAATTCCGTTGTTGGGATGCAATAAAATTTCGATTAGATTTCTTCAAACCAAATTTTCGCACCAACATTTGTCAACTTTTGGATAATGCGTTCATAACCACGTTCCACATGCTCAATTTCATGGATTTCAGTAATACCACTTGCGATTAAGCCAGCTAAGACCATCGCTGCCCCAGCTCGTAAGTCAGTTGCTGTGACTTTTGCACCTTCTAGCTCACTTGGACCAACAACGATTCCTGTTGAAGCTTCATTGCGAATTGATGCTCCCATGCGTTGTAATTCATCAACATGTTTGAAACGTGCGCTATAGATTGTATCAGTAATCACGCTTGCTCCTGTTGCTTGTGTAAGTAATAATGTAAATGGTTGCTGTAAATCAGTTGCGAATCCTGGAAAAACACCAGTTTTGACATTCACGGCTTTTAGCGCTTGTGTCGGCCGAATTGTCACTGAATCCATACCCACTTCCATATTCACACCAGCATCATGCATTTTTGCTAAAAACGCTTCCATGTGTTCTGGAATAATATTATCAACTTTCACTTCCATACCTTCACCAACACCAATAGCTGCTGCTACCATATATGTTCCTGCTTCGATACGATCAGGAATTACTTGGTGACGGCAACCATGCATCGAATCAACGCTCACACCTTTGACACGAATCGTATCCGTTCCAGCACCAGTAATGCGAGCACCCATATTATTTAACATTGTTGCAATATCTACAATTTCTGGCTCTTTGGCAACATTTTCAATCACCGTTGTACCTTCAGCATGAACTGCGGCTAGCATAATGTTAATTGTTGCACCTACACTCGGAATATCTAAATTAATTTTTGCTCCCTTTAGGCCGTCTTGAGCATGTAGTCGATAAGCACCATGCTCAATTTTGACTTCTGCTCCTAAAGCTTGAAACCCTTTTAAATGCAAATCAATTGGTCGTGGTCCTAAGTAACATCCACCAGGCATACCAATGATAGCTTCGTTATAACGGGCAAGCATTGCTCCCATCAAATAGTATGATGCTCGCAATTCTTGCACAGCCCCCTCAATTAAAGGTGTATAGTTTACATTAGTCGCATCAATAGTGAGCGTATTATTTTCAAATGTTGTTTGAACATTTAATTCTTTTAAGATTGTATTTAAAGCGTATACATCTGATAGTTCTGGGACATTTTCTAAAATGACAACATCGCCAGCAAGAATTGCAGCTGGGATTAATGCTACAACACTGTTTTTTGCACCGCTTACTTCTATTGTTCCGTTCAAAGGATATTTCCCTTCAACTTTAAAGACTCGCATGGCGTTCTTCCTTTCCCATAAAACTTAATTACTATTTATGATTCCCTTTTTAAATTAGATAAAGAAACACATCTTCTATTATATAAAAAAAAACACCAAAATAAAATCTCTTTTGGTGTTTTTTAACTTTTTTATTGTGAAACTTTTTCATTTAATTGGCAAACCATCGCAATATGTGGTTGACCATCTTCTAGAAAGACATCGCCAATGGCTTCAAAACCTAAATGTTCATAAAAACCTTGTGCATGCGTTTGTGAATGTAACACGATTTTATCAATCCCAAGCATCTGAGCTTTTTCAATTAAAGCTTGCATCACTTGCAGCCCTAGTCCACGTTTGCGGGCTTCTTTGACAACAGCAACACGCCCTATTTTATACTTCCCGTGAACTTCAATTAGTCGTGCCGTCGCTAATGGATAATCATCTTCAGTAATGATGACATGCCAAGCATTTACATCATATTCATCAATATCAATTTCAGACGGATAGCCTTGCTCTTGGGTAAAAACTAAATCACGAACCTGGAATGCCAATTGGCTTTTTTCTTGATCTGTCCCTAAAAAAACTTGTACTTTCATCTGTTAAATCCCCTTATTGTATGGTTTCATTTGTAGTAAGCGTTGCCCACTTTGACGTGCCAAAGCAATTGGCAAATGCGGATTTGTTAGCATTGAGCGTCCTAGCGCAACAAAGTCTGTATGCCCACTTTCAATGGCAAATTGTGCCAAGTCATATTCTTGTAAGAGGCCCGCAGCAATGACTGGTAATTGCGTTGCTTCACGGAGTGCTTTCGCATACTTCAACTGATAACCAGGGTATACATGGGGCTGAATTGGGATTGCACCACCACTTGAAACATCTAAAATATCAATCTCTTTCGCAATTGCCTTCATCATCTCTTGATATTCAGCTAAACCATTTCCGTCCGCATGATAATCATCAGCTGAAATTCGTAATAACAACGCTTTTTCTGCTGGCCACTCACTTTTAACCGCCGCAAGGACTTCCCGCAAAAATTTTAACCGTGCGCGATATGTTCCGTTGTACTCATCTTCTCGCTGATTTGAGAGCGGTGATAAAAATTGATGTAACAAATAGCCATGTGCTGCATGTAATTCGAGTGCATCGAACCCTGCTGCTGCTGCATACTTCGCACTTTGAGCAAAAGCTTCAACAATTCTGGCGATATCATCTTTTGTCATTGTTTTCGGTGTACGAAACGACTCATCAAAACGGATACTACTTGGTGCATACTTCGTTGGATCATTTGTTGTTGACTTGCGGCCAGCATGATTCAACTGAATTGCGAGCGGTGTCCCAAAATGCCGAACTTCATCAACAAAAGACTTCATTTTCTCAGCTTGGTATTCAGTGTAGAGTCCTAAATCTTGTTCGCTAATTCGTCCTTCCGGTGTTACTCCTGTTGCTTCAACGATAATCAGTCCCGGTTGTCCAAGTGCCATTGCACCATAATGCGTATGATGAAATTGATTCACTTCACCTGATTGAGCTTGATACGTGCACATCGGTGGCACGACAATACGATTCTGTAAATCGAGGTTTTTAACCTGATATTTTTCAAATAACATCCTTTTCCCGCCTTTCAATTCTTTCTTTTTCATCATACCAAAATTCATATCTATTTGGTATCAAAGATTAAAAAAACGCCAGCTGGCGTTTTTAATCTTTGATTTTATTTAAATATCGATATACTGTCGGTTCTGATGTTTTTAGTAATTTCGCAACTTCACTCACACACCCTTTTAGTAAAAAGGCCCCTTGGTCTGATAAAGCCCGGATAATTATCATTTTTTCATCTGCCGATAAACGCATTGGATCAACACCAAAGCGATCAATTTCTGAGGTAATCATTGAGCGCAATACATCATCAATATTTCCGTTAAGGTGCTCGGTTACTTTCGGTTCCGCTCCTGTTGGTTCTTCAGGTTCATGACTAAAGTGCAAAAATTGGCTAATCACTTTTTCTAAATCATGATACGCTTGAATATCTTGATTTATCCCTAGCAATCCAATCAACCGCCCAAAATCATCTTTGATAAAAAAGGTTGATGACCGACAAATCTGATTATTTTTGCCAACTGCTTTATAGTTCGTAATATAATCTTTGTCTTGATATTCGCGATCTTGCATGATTTTTAAAATTAAATCCGTTGGCGAATCACCGACTTTGCGACCACTAATTTGGCTATTTTCAATTGCAACAATCGTTCCCCCATCTTTCGTTAAATCATGTAAGACAACTTCACAATTCGATCCCATTGCCTCAGCGATGAACTTCACGAACGGAATATAAAGCTTAATCATTTGACTTGCTGTCATTCTCCCACCTCTAGCTTTCCTTTGCTTTTTATCTATTTTAACAAACATCTCTTTGCTTTTGCAAGTTGCTTTTGAAAAATAGTTTTATTTTCAAAGTTTTTGCATAAAAAAAAGCCATCGAAATGGCTTTTTTCACAATTATGCTTTGTTGATTGAACCGAATAGTTCCATTTTTTCAGTTACAGTCGCTTTAATTGCTTCGTATCCTGGACCTAATAATTTACGTGGGTCAAATCCTTTACCATTTTCTGGTAAGTCTTTTCCAGCTAACACGTATTCACGAGTTGCAGCTTGGAATGCTAATTGACACTCAGTGTTTACGTTAATTTTTGCAACTCCTAAAGAGATTGCTTTTTTAATCATATCAGCAGGGATTCCTGTTCCACCGTGTAATACTAATGGAGTTTCTCCAGTTGCAGCATTGATATCTTCTAATGCATCAAATGCTAAACCTTCCCAGTTTGCTGGGTATTGTCCATGAATGTTTCCGATTCCAGCTGCTAACATATCAACACCTAAATCAGCGATTAATTTACATTCAGCCGCATCAGCGATTTCACCTTTACCAACGATTCCGTCTTCTTCTCCACCGATAGAACCAACTTCTGCTTCTACAGAGATTCCTTTTGCGTGTGCGAATTCAACGATTTCTTTTGTTTTAGTGATATTTTCTTCGATTGAATAGTGTGATCCATCGAACATTACTGATGAGAAACCAACTTCGATTGCAGCTTTTGCTCCATCGTAGCTTCCGTGGTCAACGTGTAATGCAACTGGTACAGTAATTTTTAATGTTTCCATTAATCCGTTTACCATTCCAACAACAGTGTTAAATCCACCCATGTATTTTGCAGCTCCTTCAGAAACTCCTAAAATAACTGGTGAATTATTTTCTTGTGCAGACGTTAAGATTGCTTTTGTCCACTCTAAGTTGTTGATGTTGAATTGTCCTACTGCATATTTACCTGCATAGGCTTTGTCTAACATTTCTTTTGCTGAAACTAACATAAAAATACCTCCAAATGATTATGGCATTCACTCAAGTGATTCCTAAAAAATTTAGGCACTGCGGGTCTGCCTGACCCGGGATCCGTTATCTTCCTGATTCCCTTGCAATAAAGGCAAGAAATCAAGAACATATCGAAAGGATACGGCAATATTATACCGCAATCACTAGAAAATGAAAATATTTATACGCTTAAAAATCAGTTTTTAGCGTTTTTTTGTTTCATTTATCATTTATTTCCCTTGTGCATTTGTAATTGAAGCACCGACAAAATCATGGAAAAGTGGTTGTGGTCGTAATGGACGTGATAAGAATTCCGGGTGGAATTGTGCTGCCACAAACCATGGATGTTCCGGAATTTCTAAAATTTCAACTAATTGCGTTTGCGGATTAATTCCAGAGAAAATCATCCCATTAGCTTCAAAGTCAGCTTTAAATTTGTTGTTAAATTCATAGCGATGACGGTGACGTTCACGAACTTCTGGAGCTTGATAAGCTAAGGCTGCTTTCGTACCTTCAATCACTTGGCAATCATACGCACCTAATCGTAATGTTCCACCTAAATTAATTCCTGAATATTGATCCGGTAAGAAGTCAATAATTGGATACGGTGTTTGTGAGTCCATCTCTGTTGAATTTGCACGCTCATATCCAAGCACATTACGTGCATATTCAATCGCTGCTAATTGCATCCCTAAACAAATTCCAAAGAATGGTACTTTATTTTCACGTGCATATTGAATTGCTAACATTTTCCCTTGGATTCCACGCTCACCAAAACCACCTGGAACAAGAATTCCATCTAAGTTACCAAGTGTTTGTGCAACATTTGCTTCTGTAATATCTTCTGCTTGAATCCATTCAATTTTCACTTTGTGATTGAATGCATAGCCAGCGTGTTGTAAACTCTCAGCAACTGAAAGATAGGCATCATGTAATTCAACATATTTTCCAACCAAACCAATTGTTACTGTTTTATTTAAATTACGCACAACTTCGACTAACCCTTGCCATTCAGACATATCGGCTTCAAGTGTTAATGATTGTAATGCTAGTTTTTTACACACATAAGCATCAAACCCCTGCTTTTGCATCATGATTGGAACATTATAGAGTGTATCTGCATCAACTGCTTCTACTACTGCTTCTTTTGGTACATCACAGAATAAAGCAATCTTTTCTTTTTGGCTATCAATTAAACTTACTTCAGTACGTAAAACAATCACATCTGGCTGAATTCCTAAGCCGCGTAGTTCCTTCACACTGTGCTGTGTTGGTTTTGTTTTAAATTCTTCTGAAACTTTCAAATACGGTACTAATGTCGTATGGATAAACAATGTATTTTCAACACCTAAATCACGACGCACTTGACGAATCGCTTCAATAAACGGTAATGATTCAATATCACCAACCGTCCCACCGATTTCCGTGATAACAACATCTGCTCCACTCTCGCGTCCGGCAGCATAGACTTTTGATTTAATCTCATTGGTAATATGTGGAATAACTTGAACAGTTGCTCCTAAATAGTCGCCACGGCGTTCTTTTTCCAAAACACTCGAATAAATCCGACCCGTCGTGATATTTGAATTCTTTGTTAAATTCACATCAATAAAACGCTCATAGTGACCTAAGTCTAAATCTGTCTCAGCACCATCATCCGTCACGAATACCTCACCGTGTTGGTATGGGCTCATTGTTCCCGGATCGATATTAATATACGGATCGAACTTTTGCATGAAAACTTTAAATCCACGTTGTTTTAATAATAAGGCTAATGATGAAGCGGTAATTCCTTTTCCTAATCCTGATACGACTCCACCTGTTACGAAAATATACTTTGTCATTTTTCTGTTTCCTCCTCTAGTTCTGCTCATTGTATTTGTGCTAGTTATTCGTAAAAATACAAAAAAGCTCTCCCTTCCTTTCGGGGGAGAGCTGACGTGCAAAAAGTGCCCACGTCTATCTTACTAATTTTGTTTTTGAAAAGCAATGCTAATTCAAAAAGAATTGTTAAATTTTAAAATTCTTCTTTCACTTTTTCACGATAACGATTCAACTCTTCAGCATATTCCGTTGTAAAAGTTTCTTCATTTGCTGGACGATCGATTAATCCTAACTCTTCTGCATCATCTTCATCGATGTCTAACTCTTCTTCTTCATCAAGCATGAAATCATCGTTATTGATTTCTTCAAAACGGTGACGTGTCCGTAAATCCCAGCTTCCATCTGATAATGCTAAAAAACGTCCATCAGTTGTTAAATCTGTATAATATTGTCCTAAATTCATTTCTTCTGCTGAGGCAATATTTTGCGCACTTTGAACACGAACAACAAGTTCGTTAAATTGTAGTGGTGCATTCATTTCTGTCAAAATTTCGTATGCTAATTGCACAAATGACATTTCCATAATTTGTTGTTGTGTAAATTTATCTAACATAGTGTAACTTCCTTTCGCGTTTGCTTACATTTTTTCCGGTGCACTAACACCAACTAAATCTAAAGCATTGTGTAATGTAATTTGCACTGCTTTTACTAAAGCTAATTTTTGCTGCGTATACACAACGTTCGTTGTATCAATAACTTTGATTTCATTGTAGAACGAATGGAATGTTGAAGCAAGTTCATGGATATAATTCGTAATTTTATGTGGTTCGCGTCGTGTCGCTGCTACTTCAACCGTATGTGTAAATTCACCTAATTTATTCATTAAGTTAATTTCTTTCTGGTGTGTTAAAGTATCAAAATTACTAATTGTGTGATCGAAAGCAATACCTTGATCAGCAGCATTACGTAAAATTGAGCTTACACGTGCATGTGCATATTGTGCATAAAAGACTGGATTATCACTTGATTGACTTTCAGCGAGACCCAAATCAAAATCAAGTTGCGTATCAGCACTACGCATCGCAAAAAAGTAACGCGTTGCGTCAAGCCCAACCATTTCCACAAGATCACGAATTGTCACTGCATCACCGCGTCGTTTACTCATTTTCACTTCTTCACCATCACGGACAAGACGTACCATTTGAATAATTGGCACTTCAAGCATATTTGCTTTACCCGTCAGTGCTTGGATTGCTGCTTTCATTCGTGGAATATATCCATGATGATCAGCACCCCAAATATCAATTAACATATCGTAACCACGACTCAATTTAATCATGTGATAAGCAATATCCGGTGTGAAATATGTAAATGAACCATCTGATTTTTTCAATACGCGGTCTTTATCATCGCCAAGATCAGTCGTTCTAAACCATGTTGCACCATCTTGTTCATAAATAAAGCCTAACTCTTGCAACTTAGTAATCGCTGGCTCAATCCGATTTTCATTGTAGAGACTTTGTTCACTTGACCAAATATCAAATGGAACCCCAAAGTATTCAAGGTCCGTACGGATTTTTTCCAACTCATACTTCAAACCATATTGACGGAAAATTACAAGTTGTTCTTCTTCATTTGCACTTTCAATTTCTGCTTGATGTTTTTCTTTTAAGATTTGCGCGATATTCACGATATCTTGACCATGGTACCCTTCTTGTGGCATCTCCATGTCTTGTCCTTGCGCTTGAAAATAACGTGCCCGCAATGATAATGCCAAATTATGCATTTGGTTCCCAGCATCGTTAATATAGTATTCACGAGTCACATCATACCCAGCGGCACCCATAATTCGTGCCATTGAGTCACCAATTGCAGCTCCACGAGCATGACCTAGATGCAAGTCACCTGTTGGATTGGCTGAAACAAACTCAATATTTACTTTTTGCCCCTTACCAATTGTGCTTCGTCCGTAATTTCGATCAAGATCAATAATATTGCGGACAACTTGTGTTAATGTATCATTTTTTAAATAAAAATTGATAAATCCTGGTCCCGCAATTTCGACACGCTCAACCGCATCCCAAACAAAATTCGCCACGATTTCCTGGGCAATTTCACGGGGATTGCGTTTCGCAATTCGAGTAAGTTGCATTGCAACATTTGTCGAAAAATCACCTTTTGTTCCGTCCTTTGGTTTCTCTAATTGCACTTCAACATTTTCATTTGTTGCAATAATTTCTGCTTGTTTTACTGCTTGTTGGATTTGTTCACGTAACTGTTCTTTAAGTTGTTCCACAACTGACATAGATAATCCTCCTAATTAATCGTGCGAATCATAAGTTCGAGCGTAAATTCGCCACTAAATTCTGTTTCAATATAAAAATCATAACGTACCGTAAAATGACCTTGTTGGTCTTGTTCGTCCCAACGATAATCAAGTTCATGCGTCTGAGCTTTCGTTTTCAATCTTCCGTACGGAACAACATATGTTCCTTCAGCAAGTCCTGACAAAGTAAACTCTTGTTGCATTTGAATGACTCCCGTTCGCGTCATGACGACTTTTTGAGGAGTTGCAATGATTCGTGCTTGAATTGTACCTTCTAATCCTTCAACTCCCGGTTCTGTGAAGCTTAAGATTAAACTTTCCCCATCACTTTGGAGTTGTCCTCGTGATGTAAAACTATGGGTAAGCAACTCACCATTCAATTTCGTTTGGCTCATAAAATCAATCCATACTTCTTCCATTGCCACGGCCTCGCTTCCTTTTAAGAATCACGCTCAATTATATCACATTTTTTGTTTTTTGTGATGTCAATCTGTGTTTTTCTTTCATTGTCTTTCGAAAATAAACTTGATATAATCAAAAGCGAAACATTCCTTAGGAGGTCTTTATTATGCCAATCGTAACTATTAAAATGCTAAGCGGCCGTACTGATGAACAAAAACGTGAACTTGTCGAAAAAGTAACGACTGCTGTCAGTGAGAGTGCACATGCACCAAAAGAGCGAATCCATGTCATTATTGAAGAAATGAAGCCAACTGATTATGGTGTTGGTGGTATCCGTAAAAGCGATGAATAATAGTTAAAAAGACTGTCGTCCTGTCCCACATTATTTGGTTACAAATAATTGGACAGTGCCCGACAGTCTTTTATTTTTCAGATAATAACACTGCTAATGATTCTTGATATTCTGGATGTTGCTGTAACAACTCGTTAATTTGCTGATACGGATAGAATAATAACGGCTCACCAACAAATTCTTCCTGACTAATTGCTCGAACAATTGGCGAAATTTCAGAAATTTCCACAACTTGTCCGTTCGGTAAAACAAACTCAATTGGGACAATCATTTTCGTTTCACTTTGTTGATAGTATTGGTACGGTTGTTGCACCATCGGCTCATCTCGGACACACAATGGTAATAATTGTGGGCTATAGCGTTCTATCAACGTTGATAGCTTTTGAAATAACGTCCCATCCGGATCAGGACAATATTGTAAAAGTTGACGATTTAAAAAACGACTTGAAATTGCTGCTAATGATTCATCCTGTTCTTGAGTCATCATTGTTACATAATAATAAATTGTATTTTCATCAATTAATAAATATGTGGCTAAATCGATTTTTTGCCCCTGATCCATTAAGGCAAAAATCAAAGTTGGTTCGACTTGAAATTGATAGCCTTCAGTACGCAATGTTCGTAGCCGGTTCACCAAAGCCGCTAGCACGAGTTCGTAACTTCGACCAATTGGATGAAAATAAATTTGCCAATACATATGGTAACGACTCATTATGTAGTTTTCAATCGCATGCATGCCACTTTCTTTAAAAACGACACGATCTTCAACAACACGCATGACCCGCAGAATCCGAACTGGATCAAAATTCCCATAAGGCACACCACTAAAATACGCATCACGACGCAAGTAATCCATCCGATCAGCATCAAGCTGACTCGAAACAAGTTGTACAAGCAATTCTCGTGGATATTTTTTGGCAATAATCGCGGCGACATCTGCTGCAAATGTCGCATCAATTTTTTGCAAAAGAGGATAAATTTCACCTGATTGATCTAAAATTAACTGGACACTGAGTGCTTCATGATCCATCTGAAATAACGTTTCCATCGCATGGGAAAATGGTCCGTGTCCAATATCATGTAGTAGTGCGGCACATTTGACCAACAGTTGTTCGCGCTCATTCAAGGCCTCTTGCAAATCAGGGACGGTTTCAATCAGCAGTCTAGCCATTTCATACACTCCAAGTGCATGCCCAAAACGAGTATGTTCCGCACTTGGAAAAGCCTGAAAAGTCCCTCCTAATTGGTGGATACGGCGAAGGCGTTGCATTGGCTTTGTATTAATTAAATCCCAAACAATGCGATCTTTCACATAAATATATGTGTAAATTGGATCTCGAAACACTTTAACTTCTGCTAATTTTTCCATCGCTTCTTCCCATCCTTTATCTGTTGTAATGCTATTTCAATTCTTTTGCAACCTTTGCAACAAGTTCATCCTCAGTTGGAGCTAAAATCGCCTTATCATTCACAATTGCAAATGGCTTTTTGCGTCCGGGACCACAAAATGATTGGCAGCCAACAGCGTACTTCGCTTCTGGAGCAATCGCCTTTAATTTAGGAAGAAGTGTCTGAACATTCGTTCCTTTACATTTATCACAAATACGGATTTCATCTTGGTCTCCCAAAATAGCCGCTAAAACATCATCAATACTTTTTGCCATAGCTTTCGCCTCACTTTCAAAATTACATACGTTTATTATTTCATATTTCAAGGGAAAATTCAGCAAAAATACCTAAAAGTATTCGCAATTTTCAAAAAAGAAAGAAGCACACTGTGACTTTTATCACAATGTACTTCAGTTATTCTTTATTCATCACATGATTCTAGCGGAATATTCACAACGTTTTCAGCTTTCACTTCAACATCAAGAACTTGCATCGCTGTAATCATCGCTAATTTATATACATCTTCTTCTGTACATCCTCGGCTTAAATCATTAATTGGTTGCTGTAATCCAATCAATACAGGACCAATCGCTTCAAAACCACCAAGACGTTGCGCAATTTTATAACCAATATTTCCTGCATCTAATGTTGGGAAAATAACAATATTTGCATGTCCCGCAACATCTGAGTCTGGTGCTTTTCGCATCCCAACTTTTGGTGAAATCGCGGCGTCAAACTGAAGTTCACCATCAATTGCTAAATCCGGACGTTTGGCTTTCGCAAATTCAACAGCTTTTGCGACTTTTTCAACCTCTAGCGCACTAGCAGACCCTTTAGTTGAAAAACTTAACATTGCGACTTTCGGATTAGAAATCCCAAAGAACGGTGCACTTTCTGAACATTCAATCGCGATATCTGCTAAATCTTCTGATGATGGATTTACATTGATTGCACAGTCACCAAAAATCAATTTTTCTTTATCACGTGTCATTAAAAACATGCTCGAAACTTTTTTAATACCTGGCTTAGTTTTAATAATTTGTAGTGCCGGACGAACTGTATCGGCCGTTGAATATAATGCCCCACCGACTAATCCACGTCCAATCCCCATTTTCACTAACATCGTTCCAAAATAGTTCGGTTTACGTAACATTGCGATTGCTTCTTCACGTGTATGTTTGCCAGCACGAATTTCCATAAATAAATCAACCATATCTTCGAAACGGGCACAATTATACGGATCAGCAATCCGAATTCCCTCTAATGATGCTCCGGTTTGTTCAGCTAACTCTTGAATCATTTGAGTATTTCCTACTAAAACAGGCTTGACTAAGCCTTCTTGGCGTAATTTTCGTGCTGCTGCCAAAATACGCACGTCTGTTCCTTCTGTAAAAACAATTTCAATCTCTTTTCCTTTAATTGCTTGGGAAATATTTTTAAAAATACTCATTTTTTCAGCTCCTCTTTTTTTCTCAATTACCACTATTGTATCATAGAATTAAGATTGTGAAAGGGCTTTTTTATTGTGAAATTAATCACTTTTTATTTTGTTTTTGGGATTACCAATGAATTTCCGGTAGTTGTTGAGCAACAAGGTAGGTATTTATTTGGCTAAAGGGTTTACTTCCAAAAAAACCTCGATAAACCGAGAGCGGACTTGGATGAGGGCTTTCAATGATAAAATGATTCGGATTTGTCAGTAGCTTTTTATATTTTTGTGCTTGCTTCCCCCATAAGACAAAGACAATCGGCTGCTGTGCCGCACTTAATTTTGTGAGAATCAATTCCGTTAACGTCTCCCATCCTCTTCCTTGATGGGAATTTGCTTGATGTGCTCGAACGCTTAACACCGTATTTAAGAGTAACACACCCTGTTTCGCCCAATCACTTAAATCAGAATCATATCGTTCAATCTGCAAATCATTTTTGAGTTCTTGAAAAATGTTTCTTAAACTTGGTGGTAGCTTCTGTCCATTTGGGACTGAAAAACTTAAACCATTCGCCTGATTTTCACCATGATATGGATCCTGTCCAAGAATAACGACTCGCACTTGCGTATAATCTGTTAATTCTAAGGCGCGGAAGAATTCGGTAGTTTTTGGATATACCGTATAGCCTAGCTGTTCTTCCTCAAGAAAGTGTTGTAAAGTTTGCCATTTTTCACTGATAAAGAAACTCGTGAGTTGTTGGTGCCATTGCGGGGCAATTTTGACTGGTATCATAAAATTCTCCTTTCGATTTTCAATAAAAACATGTTACACTACAACTAACACACTTAGGAGGTTTTGACAATGACTTATAACTATTTAGCACTTGATTTTGATGGAACACTATTAACAAGTGATCATATTATTGATGAAAAAACAAAAGCAGCTTTAATTGCTGCTCAAGAACAAGGTGTAAAATTAATCCTTGCATCTGGACGACCAACATACGCGATGACAAAATTTGCCGAAGAATTACAAACAGCTCACTTTGGTGGTTATCTTCTTTCATTTAACGGCTCGTATATGTTTGATTTAGCAAACAATACTCGTATCAGTGCCGATGAACTTCAAGCAGATGATGTCCTATCACTCTATAATTACAGTAAAAATTTCGAATTCTCAACACTGATTTATGATGACACAACAATTTTAACCGATAAAATTAATCATTATGCTGCCATCGAATCAGAAATTACTGGTATGAAGCTTGCGGAAATTTCCGACTTCCATCGATCTTCAGCGAAGATCATTTTCGTCCACACTGCTGAATATATTGAAGCTGTTGAAGCTCAAGTCAAGGCTGATCTTGGTCAAGCATTCACAGTTGCTCGTTCACTACCATTTTTCTTAGAGATTACGCCAAAAGGAATTGATAAAGGTGCTAGTTTAACAAAACTTTTCAACTTAATTCAAGCGCAACCCGAAGAATTAATTGCTTGTGGTGATGGCGGAAACGATTTAACAATGATTCAATTTGCTGGATTAGGTGTGGCCATGGATAATGCTCGGGCAGAAGTGAAACAAGCAGCTGATTTTATTACTGCTGATAACAATTCCTACGGGATTGCTCAAGTTATTGAGAAATTCATTCTTAAAACCCCATCACGTTAGTTTGCAACCACGTTTTATTGTTGTTTCCACTAAATATTCGTGCTAAAATTTAACTTTGTGATTTAAATTTTGGAGGTCTATTGAATGAATCAACAGAAAAAGAAAAAAAAGAAATTCTCATTAGGAATTTTAGATCGAATTGAACGGATTGGAAATAAACTTCCTGATCCTGTTGTCCTTTTCATGTTATTTGCCTTAATCATCATCGTGGTTTCACACTTTGCTGCTAGCACAGGCTTAAGTGCTACGTATGAATCAATTAATCCTAGCACACAGGAGCTAGGGTCAGTCACTGTTGAAGCAGTATCGTTGATGACACCTGCTGGATTGCAATATATGGTTGAGTCTGCTGTGACAAACTTTACCTCATTTGCTCCACTTGGAACTGTCTTAGTCGCCCTACTGGGGGTCGGAATTGCTGAAACATCTGGCTTAATTTCCGTTTTACTTCGTCGTGCTGTGCTCGTTGCACCAAAAGCACTGCTTTCCGCAATGGTCGTTTTCCTTGGAATTATGGCAAATATTGCCAGTGATGCTGGCTATGTCGTCCTTGTCCCACTTGGTGCAATTATCTTCTTAAGCTTTGGTCGCCATCCCCTCGCTGGGATTGCTGCTGCTTTCGCTGGTGTATCAGGCGGTTTTAGCGCCAACTTACTTTTAAGCCCTACTGATCCATTACTTGCTGGTATTTCACAACAGGCAGCAGAAATGATTAATCCTGCTTACCAAGTAAATATTGCTGGAAACTGGTTCTTCTTAATTGTTTCAACATTTATTATTACAATTGTTGGTGCCCTAATTACGGATAAAATTGTTGAACCTCGCCTCGGAAAATATAAAGGCGCGCGCGAAGACTCAACCGAAATTGAAATTACGCCAATTGAGAAAAAAGGATTACGTTGGGCCGGAATTGCCTTCTTCATCTTCTTAGCACTTGTCGTTTTCCTTGGTTGGCCTGGAAATGCTTTAAATCCATTCACAGATGCCAATCCAACAGCTGACATTTTGAAATCACCATTAATGAACGGTATTGTCTTGCTAATTGCCCTCTTCTTCGCTGTTCCTGGTGTTTTCTACGGATTTGTAACAAAAGCGTTCAAGAGTGATAAAGATGTGGTCAAAGCTATGGCAAAATCAATGAGTACAATGGGTGGCTATCTCGTTCTTGTATTCTTTGCTGCTCAATTTATCGCATATTTCAACTATACAAACCTAGGAACATTATTAGCCGTGAACGGTGCGACATTGCTCCAAAATATTGGCATGACTGGACCGGCACTCATGATTGGCTTCATTGTGGTTTCGGCAATTATCAATATCTTTATTGGTTCAGCGAGTGCAAAATGGGCAATTATGGCACCCATTTTCGTTCCAATGTTTATGGCATTGTCAATTTCACCAGAAGCGACACAAATGGCATTCCGTATCGGTGACTCAGTGACAAATATTATTTCGCCGCTCATGTCTTACTTTGCGATTGTCATTGCCTTTTCGCAAAAATATGATGTTGAAGGTGAGCCTTCAACTGGAATTGGAACCCTTATTTCGATGATGCTTCCATATTCAATGGCCTTTATGTTATTCTGGTCAGTCATCTTCTTCATTTGGTTCTCATTGAACTTCCCACTTGGACCAGGTACTTTCCCGATGTTATAAACACAAAAAGAGCTGAACCCCTCTCGTCTATGACGAATCAGGGATTCAACTCTTTTTTCTTTACTCTATTTCCAAGTTGCTCGCCACGAGCTATAGTGCCTACACTTCTTCATTCAAAAAGAGTTGTGTTAATGTCCGCACCATCACACCTGTTGCCCCAGCTGGTCCTAAATCAGATGCTGATTTAGTATCTCCTGTTCCGGCAATATCTAAATGAATCCACGGTGTATCTACAGCAAATTCTTGTAAGAATGCGGCAGCAATTGATGCACCACCCTCACGACTTGGTGAGTTGATCAAGTCTGCGACCTTACTTGAACGTACTTGCTCTGTGTACGCTTCATCAAGTGGCAAACGCCAAACTTTCTCATCTGCTTGTTTGGCTGCTTGCGCCAAACTTGACATAAACTGATCATTATTGCTGAAAGCACCTGTCATTGCACTTCCTAAAGCTACAACACATGCACCAGTTAAGGTTGCCATATCAATAATGCGAGTTGCACCTAATTGTCGCGCATATTCAATTCCATCTGCTAAAATCAAACGTCCTTCAGCATCTGTGTTATTCACCTCAATAGTTTTCCCAGCTAATGAACCGATCACATCATCCACTTTCAATGCTTGACCATTAATCAAGTTTTCTGTTGCTGGGATGACAACTAATACATTTGCCTTCACTCCCATATGGGCAATCGCTTCAATTGCACCTAGGACATTCGCTGCACCAGTCATATCATGTTTCATTCCTTGCATGCTTCCACTGATTTTTAATGAATAACCACCAGCATCAAATGTTAAACCTTTACCAACTAATGCTGTTGGATTTTCCCATGTTTCTAGCCCTTGGTACTTCAAGACAATCATTCGTGCCGGTTCATCACTTCCGCGATTCACTGCTAATAAGGCATTCGCTTGCATATTTAACAAGTCACTCGTCTTTAAAATATGATGCTCCATCCCATATTTATCAGCTAATTTTTTCGCATATTTCGCCAAATCGCGAGGTGTCATTTTATTTCCTGGTTCATTTGATAATGTTCGTGCATGGTTAATTGCTTGTCCTAACGCTTCACCTTGTGCAAGTTCGAGTTGAACATTTTCACTCGCAACAACATGACCAGATAATTGAGAGAATTTTGCTGTGAAATTTCCATGCTTCTTGAATTCATAACGAGCAATAATCATCGTTTCAGCAAAAATGACTGCGACCTCACGCAAAGTAATTGTTGATGTCACAAAGTGATCAAGTTCAATCGTGAAATCACCTTTAATCATTTGGGCAAAGCGACCAAATAATTGTCGTAATTTTGTCACTGTTAGTTCACTACGAGCTCCAAGTCCCAAAACATAGAGCTGTGAAAATGCGTGTTTTCCATAAGTCGGTAATACTGTAACTGCTTTATATGCAGCATCAATTTCTGCACCTGGTAAAAGCGATTCAATTTGGGTATTATTTTCATCGACAGCAGCACCAAATACTACTGGCTGTGTAGTTGTTAAATCTAAATTTGCAATTGTTGTAAACATAATCAGTCTCCTTTTTTTCTTTCATCATACAACAAAAGCTCGCGTGTTGCACGAGCTTTTGTCTTTTTTCGGCTGAAATCACCTATTACCGAACAATAAAAACATCACAAGGTGCATGAGCAACAACAAATTTACTCACTGATCCAAGGAGAATCGATTGAATTCCTTTTTTATTTGTTGCTCCAAGCACAATCAAAGTTTGATCATAGTCATCATACGTCTCTAACAATAAATCAACGGCTTGTGCGAGTTCAACCTCAACACTTACCATCTCGACACCAGCTTCTCGAGCTTGTTTCACAAGCTTTTCAACATACTCTTTTCGTCGGGCAATCGCTGCCTGATTAATTTCGTTTGATTGTACAACCATTTGACTAAAACCAACTTCATTCATAATTGGCCCAGCAATTTCTGCATCTGTTGTTAAATGAACTGCGGACATTAAAACAAGTTCTGCATGACTTTCTCTTGCAAAAGCAACCCCACGCTCAAAAGCTCGCATCGATGTCTCACTAGTATCAATTCCGACAATAACACGTTTATATAATGTTTCCATATACATCCCTCCCCATATATTTCAAAACGTTTTTATTAGTATACAGAAGTTTCCAATGAAACAAAAGAGGAAACATCAGGCATTCTCAAAATTCACGAATTTTTATTATAAAATCAGGCCTTTACTCATATTTTTCCGGAAAAATTTCTCGCCACCGCCGCCGTGGTAATTGCCATTTATAGTGAATTGCAATTAGGCGACAACTTAAGAGAAAGATAAGTAACCCAATTTGTAACCAAAATGATTCTTGTACAGTTGGTATCAATAAGCAAATGCCCCCGAGAACGGCCCAAAAAGCATACACTTCACGACGGAACACTAGCGGTTGGCGCCGTGCAAGAATATCACGAATAATTCCCCCACCAATTCCAGTAAATAAAGCTGCCATGACAATGGCAATTGGTTGAGCATCAATATGAACAGCTATCAATGCTCCTTGAATAGCAAAGGCAGCCAAGCCAATTGCGTCAAATACATCTTCGACTTTTGGCCAGTATCGTAACAATCGAGGAAAGATATAAATCAAAGTAATTGCCAAACTGGCAGTAAAAAATAATGGTGTTTGTAACCAAATAAGCTGTGCTGGGTAGCCTATAAGTAAATTGCGAATTGCTCCACCCCCAAAAGCAGTCACAAAACCTAAAATAAAGACACCAAAAATATCATAATCTTCCTCCATTGCGACAACTGCTCCACTTAACGAAAATGCAATTGTCCCAATCACTGCAAAAATATCCCAAACCATTTCTTTATCTCCTATTTCCTTCATAATCTTGCTTCTTTCATCATAGCGGAAAATCCGTTTTTTGCCTAGAAAAAAACACAGGCAAAGCTGTGTTTTCTTGTAACTATTGATAAATAACAACTGGCGTTCCAACGCTGACACTATTAAAAAGTTGTTCAGCAATTGCTGGTGGTAAGTTCACACATCCATGCGAGCCACCACCACGATAAATCGTTCCACCAAAGGTACTGTGCCAAGAAGCATCATGAATTCCTGTACCATCCGAATAAATTGGCATCCAATATTTGACGGGTACTGAATAATCCCAGCCATAACTATAGCCCTCTAGTACTGCATCACGCTCTTTTGCTTGAATACTGTACACACCTGTGATTGTTCCCCAACCTTGCGTTTCATCGCCAGTAATAACTGCACTTTCTAAAACCAATTTCCCATTTTGATAATACCATAAATGTTGATCTTGAATTGAAATTTGTACATATGTCTCGCCAACGCCTTGAATATGTGTTGGTGAACTTATTTGACTGAGCGTGGCCGGAGTTGTTTGTTTTTTTTCACTTTTTATTGCTGCAACAAGCGCCTTTGTCGTCTCACCAACTGCAATTGTTGAACCTTCTATCCCACCACTTTGTTGCATTGTCGTTGTATCTAATGTCCGTGCGGTTGCCATAACTGTATAGTCATTGACGAATGCTTGCACATAACTACTGATTGCCGCTTCATCAATAACAACTGTTTCATTGTCCACAATATTCACCCAAGCAAAAATTTGCTTGGCGGGGATTGTGATTGTTTCCTCACGCACTGTTAATATTTGATCATTTGCACTCATTTTATTGGCAGTATCAATTACTGGTTGCAGTTGCTCTGCTTGAACACTCGGCAGTTCTCTTGCATCCACAACTGAAACGCTATCTTCACCTTGAGCGACTGCTTTCGCTACCAACTCATAGGTTTTATCAGGATTTAATACTGTCCCAGAAACCTCTGTTGTTAAGGCAAAATTAGTTTCTGTTTTTTCAATCGTGGCATTACTTGCTGCTACTTTTCCTTCCGGATTTGTAATGCCTGCGTTAAATAAAGCTTGTTTCATCACTTCTTGATTGATTTGGTATTCTTGTGTTTGTGTTGCCTCAACTTGGACGAAAGCGAATGGCCATAACCAGGTTTGTTGTCCTGCGAGTGTCTGTTCGGCTAATGCTGTTGAATCAATTGTGACACCCAATGTACCAAGATCCAATCCAACTGTGTTATCAACAACTTCAATTTTCATTTCTTGTTCCGCTATTGCCGTGTCGATTAGGGTAATTGCCTCAGTTGCTGTTGTTAAACCAACATTAACGCCTTGAATTGTTTGCGTCGGCAAGAAATGATCTTGAAAATACCATACGCCAGCAAAATAGCTACAAACTAACATGACTCCGATACTTGTTAAAATTATTGGTAGTTTTTTCAATTGTAAAACTCCTTTACGTCTTCTTCTCTTTTATTTTAACAAAAAAAAGAGCATTTCAGAAAAAATTCTACTTAAAAAACGATGTATTTGTTTAGATAAAAAAAAGAGGCGGTGCCTCTTTCAGTTTTATCTATAGTTATTATTGGAGTGGTTTTTGCGACAGTTTCCGCCCAACAATGGCAAATGTTGCCAGAAGCACAAGTACTGCTCCCCACGACAACAAGGCACTGCCTGTTACTGTTAAGATTAAAAATGCTACTGCCGTAATCGCTAAGCCGATTAATGTGTACGGAAATTGCGTTTCAAAGTGACTCTCCGGTTCACACTGGGCTCCAGCAGCAGACAGAATCGTATTTCCATTTAATGGTGATGCATGATCTCCAAAAACCGCACCACTCACTACAGCTGCAAGTGAAACAAGCACTAATTCCGGTGCAATCGTATTCACAATTAAAGCTACAATTGGGATAAATAACGAAATTGTCCCCCAACTCGTTCCAGCAACAAATGAGAAAAATGCTGAAATACCAAGGAAAATAATTGGTAAAATCACCAATGGCACTTGTAAGTTTTGGATAATTTCTCCTAGCTGCTCACCAAGACCAAGGGCTTTAATCATATCTGATGCCATAAAGGCTAGCACTAAAATCATAACAGTACTAAATGCTCCCATTGCCTCCACTCGAATTGAAGTAAAGTAGTCTTTAACTGGTAATTTGGCAAATACTGCTTGAATTGAAACAGTAATTAACGTCACCAATGATCCAGTAAATAATGCTAACGATGAGTTCATATTCGAAATAATATCAATAACTGTTACCGTTGTGAGCCCTGACTCTACCGAGGCAGCATACCCCGTGTATGCAAACATTCCGACCGTTGCAACAACAGTTAAGACTAACGGCAAGATAATATTCCAAATATTACTCCGATCATGATCGACATGAGCATTTTCTGTATGCCATTTTGATGGATCATTTCCTGCTTGTGTTGCTTGCTCAACTTTTTTCATTGGGCCAATTTGGATATCGAACCATACAGTGACGAAAGCTAATAAAATTGCTGTAATTGAATAAAAGTTAATTGTTAATAACGTAAAATATGCTTGACTCGCATTAGGAAATAATGCTGTTGCTGCTAAACTCCCTACTAATAACCCTGTCCAACTTGAAATTGGCATAGCAGAAGAGACTGATGCGGCTGTCGTATCAATGATATACGCTAACTCTGCTCGCGAAACATTATTGTCATCTGCCAGTTCACGACTTAATGGTCCAACAATTTGCGTACTGAATGTATCATCCAAGAAAATTACAACTCCGGCTGTCAAACCGAATAATTTTGCTTGCTTCGGTGTTTTTACACGTTTTAACATCCATGCCGCTAAGGCTTTCGTTCCACCATTCGCATGAGCCACACTAATGGCACCAGCGAGAATAACGATAAAAGCAAATAACATCAATGTGTCCGTATCTGTAAGAATTCCCATCGCGTATTCATAAAAAATACCCGGAATCGTTGCTAAATTTCCTTGAGATAAGACGAGCAATGCTGCAACAATTCCACCTGCTAGTGATAATAAGACTCGCTTTGTCGTAAAGACTAAAATAATAATCACCAATGGTGGGAATAAAGTCAGTGCTAATTCCATAATTTTTTCCTCTTTTCTTTCCGTTACTGATAAAAAAACAGCCGTTAGGAGTCTAAATTCCAATCGACTGTTAAAAGTTCTTGTGTATTACAAGTAAGCACATCATTTCTGAATAAAATGACAGTCCGATTCTTATTTAAAATCGGCCCAACACAGCTTGTTTTGCGACAAACTGCATTTCGGCAAAAACTCCTTTTATTGACCCTCATCGCCGCAACGCTCTGTTCAATGACTCTTAGTTTTTGCAACCTCTTAACTTTGTTTGAAAGTATATGATTTTTGGCTATTTGTATACTGTTTCATTTTACCTGTTTTTATTTTTTTAATCAAGCTCTTGTTCATAAATTATTCAAATTACTAATCTGTTTTTAAAGGTAAGTGTAAAATTGCCACAATGCTCGTTGACTTCCCTTGTAAATTAAACTGATAATGACATCGTTTGGCTATTTGTTTGACGATATATAACCCTAGTCCACTTCCGCCTGTTTGTCGGTTTCGTGACTGTTCTAACCGATTAAATGGTTGCAGTACATACTGGATTTGTTCTGATGTCATCGTCACTCCATAATTTTCAATACTCACTTGAATACCAGTTATATCTTGATTCGCTGTAATTACAATCTCAGCCTGCATTGGTGAATAATAAATTGCATTCCGCAATAAATTAATCACTGCTTTTCTGAGTAGCTGTTCATCACTTCGCGTCAATAGATTATCTGCTATCGAAATTGTGATTTCTTGCTCTTTCTCTTGAGCAAGATAGAGGTTTTCTGCAATACACGACTGTAAAATTCTTGTTACTGAAATCTGTTCACTTTTTGGCTTAAATGCTTCGGATTCTAATTTCGAAACCGCAACAATTTCATAAACAAGCTGTTCCATTTGCTTTGCCACATCATATGTTTGTTGCAAATATTTATCTCGATCACTAAAAGCCCCAATATTATAAATCATTCCCTCAAGTCGTCCTAAAATTGCTGTCAGTGGTGTCTTCAATTCATGTGAAACAGTGGCAATAAATTCTCGACGTTGTTGTTCAATTAAGCGTTCTTTCTCAATATCATTGACTAGTTGGCGGTTAATCGTTTGTAATGTTGTCATTGATTGATCAAGATTGTGTGCCAACTTTTCTAAATTACGTGCAATTTCACCAATCTCGTCATTTGCTTCAATCGGTAAATCCGCGGTAAAATCAAGTTCTGCCATTTTCGAAGCCGCCGCATTCAAACGTAAGAGCGGTTTCGCAATCATTCGCGTCAGAATAAAAGCCGCAATGAGAGCAACACATACGATAATTAACAATAAGTATGGTAAAAAATTATTAATAGCTTGCGACGCTTCATCAATCGGCTGTAATGGCACGCGAACAACAAGTTTTAACGGTGCCGAAACATCGCTTAATTGCAAATCATACTGAGCCACTAAATAATCATTCGTTGAATTCAATATTTGTTGCGGTAAATAGAGATTTGGAATAAACTCACTTAATGCTTGGTATTGCGTTAGCATGTTTGGAACATAGATAATTTGACTATTCGCATCTGTCACAATGAGTTGCATGCCACTTTCTAAGGCAAAACTATCAATCACACGAATTGCTTCTTCAAAAGAAAACTGATCAATGCCTTCAAGTAAAAATTCCATTTGCGCCGTCATCTGTTTTTCTTTGTATTGTAAATAAAATCCTGGTAAAAAGAAGTTAAAAAGACTATGGATAGTCAGTGCTGTCAAAGTAATTAACAACGTCGTGATCAAAAAAATGCGAATTGCAAGTCGACTATGTACAAACTGTCTGATCAATGGTATACCCCACTCCTTTTATGGTTTTAATACAATCGATTGGTAACTTTTTACGTAAATTTTTGATGTGAGCATCAACAATGCGACTATCGGCATAATAATCATATCCCCAAACGTGGTCAATAATTTGATCACGCGTCAAAACTTTGCCTAGATTTTCTAGCAAATAGACAAGCAAATCAAATTCCTTCACAGTACATTCAATAATCTCATCTTCGTATGTGAGGGTGTACGCATCGCGATTAATAATAATACCACCACATTGTAAAACATTGGCTTGTTGTAACGGTTGGCTTCGCCGCAGCAATGCTTCAATTCGTTTCATTAACACATTAAATGAAAATGGCTTACTAATAAAATCATCGGCAAGATGTTCAAACGCACGAATTTGATCTTGTTCTTCTTGCAAAGCAGTCAACATAATAATCGGTACTTCTTTCTTATTGCGAATCATCTTACAAACCGAAAAACCGTCTAATTGTGGTAACATCGCATCGAGCAAAACCAAGTCAAAATCCTCTTGCAAGGCAACTTCTAGTCCACTCATCCCATCTATTCGGCTTACAACTTCATATTGTTGCGCTTTTAAAAATTCTTCGATTAATTCTAAAATATAGGCATCGTCTTCGACAACTAAAATTCGTTTCATTTCGTTCACCTCGTTTTCTATATTATACCTAGCCTGTATGAAACTGATGTGAATTTTATTTTTTTCAGCAAAAAAGATACCTCAGTAACACTGAACTATCTTGATTTTGCCTGTGATTAGCACTATGGCTTATTTTGATTATGCTATGATATCGGCTATACGAATTTGTTGTGACCTACCTGTTTCATAACTCGTAATCGCCTCAAAGCCCAAATTTTGTAGCACTTGTAATGCTTGCATAAAGTCAGCATTTACATCTTCTATCTTATGAGCATCTGAACCTAAACAGATTCGCTCACCACCCATTTCGCGATAAAGTGCCAAAATTTCTGGTTGTGGATGTGCATATCCAAGCCCATATCGCCAACCAGATGTATTCAAATCCAAAGCAATTTGTTTTTCAATCAATTTTGCGAAAAACTGTTCGAATACTATACGATATTTTGACACACTAAATCCACTTCGGTCTACATATCGTAAAATATAATCAAGATGGCCAAAAATTTGAAAATGTTCCAACGTTGTCACCGCTTCAACTGCTGCTTCCAAATATTGTTGAATTGGATCAGCTGAAAATGGCCAATATCCATGTTTTTTATACGTTCCTGCGACATCTTGTCCCCCAGCTAGCGTATGGATTGAAATAATTATAAGATCAAATTGCTGTGAATCTATTAATGCTTGCACATCCTGAGCAACTTGGGTTTCATAACCAATCTCAATCCCACGATAAATGGTGATTTCTGGATATTTTTCTTGAAGTGCCGTCATTTTCTGACAGTACTTCGGAATATCGACACAAAAAAAACCTGTTTCTTGAAAAATTGGTTCATAATGTTCTGTTGTTACAAAAGCTGATTTTCCCATTTGAATAGCCTGTTGGACAAGCATATCTAAGTTTTGTGTGGAATCAGCTGAAAATTCGCTATGCATGTGATGGTCAAAAAGTTGTTCGACACGCATGACTATCACCTCTTTCACTCACAAGTATAACGATTCTTTTTTTAAATAACAACTTTTACTCACTTAAAAAAATGCCACTCACTGCTTTCGTCTCACAATGTGGACAAATAACAGCTTCCCATTCGACTTTTTTATACTGTGTTTTATGGATATTTTGCTGGCAGAACGAACAACGAAACTGACTCTCATACAGTAACTTCCCTTTTGTAAATAAGCACACATGCATCTGCACTTCAACATGCTGACAAGATTGACAAAAATAAAGATTATGATTAGCAAAATAATCATCCGCTTGCAGTAGTAATTGTTCTAACTCAGAAAACATTGCTGGATATTTCTGATATAGCAACGTACTAAATGCTTGAATATTCCCCCCCGGTAAAATAGTTCCCACATTAAATTCTCGTTGTGACTGACAACTATCACAAGCAATCCGTAACTTTCGATTCATATTAACACCCCTTTTTAGTAAACGCTTACATTTAGTATACCGAAACTTTACACAAATTACTAGTGGATTTCTGCAAACAAAAAAGTTGAAGTTCTAATTGAAACTTCAACTTTTTGTTTTTATTGATTTTGTAAGGCAAATCCTTCAGCTAAAGCTGCTAAATTTGCTTGCATTATTGTAAAATAATCAGCCCCAGATTGGCTCTCACTTGCCGATAAGGTCTCGAGATTTTGCAAGCTAAATTCACTCAAGTTAAATTGTTGAATAAAATTTTTGGCGTATTGCGATTGAATATTTGGTGCTGTAAAAATTGCTTTAACCCCTTTTGCAACAATCTCTTCATTAATCGCGATAATTTCTTGCTGCGTTAATTCAGCATTATTTGTCAAATCGCTGAGTGCAATAATTTCAACACCATAACGATCTTCCCAATACCCATATGCATTATGTGTCACAAGTAAATGTGTATTTTCTAGCCCTTGTAGCACTTCCACGTACTCTTGATCAAGCGCTTCTAATTTTGTTTGGATTTCTTCGTAATTTTCCCGTAATTGTGTGGCTTCATCAGGCAATTGCTCACTAAGTGTCATATAAACATTTTCTGCCATTTTCGCCATTCTCACCGGATCTAACCAAATATGCGGATCAGCAGATAATGCTGTCTCATCATGAGCTTCTTCATCCTCATCATGCTCTTCGTGCTCTTCATGGCTATGACTTCCTTGAATCGTTGTGATATTTTCTGCCGCATCCATAAAAGTAACTTTTTCATTCGTTAATACCGCTGCTAATTCATCAACGAGTAATTCTTGATCACCAATTCCTAAATAAAAGAAAACATCACTTTCACCTAGTCTAATAATTTCTTGCTGTGTTGGTTCGTAATCATGTGCATCAGCGCCTGCTGGTAAAATCGATTCAACTTCAACAGCATCGCCACCAATTGCTTCAACTAAATACGTGAGTGGATAAACGGTTGTTTTCACTTGTAAGCGCCCTTCATTTGCTACCTCCGATGACTGACATCCAGCCATAAAACCAACAGCAATAACTGCTAGTGCCATACTAATTATTTTCTGCATTTTCCATCCTCCTGATTGTTTTCTTCCTACCTTGTCTTTCTTAGTTTAGGTGCAGTCGTAGCGATTGTAAAGGAAAAGACTTCGTTTTTTTGTTTTTTAATCAAAAAAAGCTTGACATTCAAATGGCCGTTTGAATGTTGACGAAATAATGAGCAAAAACAAAACACATCTGGTGCTTTTTCAGCAGCACCAAATGTGTTCCTCTCAGATAAATTTTAATAGATGACAGTCCCACTTTCTCCTTGCAAAGCTTGCTCTGCTTTCTCTAAAGCGGCAATAATCGCTTTTTTACCAGGATTTGCTTCTACGAAACGAATTGCGGCTTCAACTTTTGGCAACATACTTCCAGCTGGAAAATGGCCTTCACGGCTATATTGTTTTGCTTGTGCCACTGTCATTTCATCAAGTGCTTGTTGCTGTGGTGTTCCAAAATGAATTGCTACGCGCTCCACTGCCGTTAAAACAACGAGGAGGTCTGCATGCAGTTCCGTTGCCAGTGTTTGTGCAGCAAAATCCTTATCAATCACTGCAGCCACTCCATGGTAGTGACCATTATCAATAACGACTGGTACACCACCACCGCCACAGGCAATCGGTACAACTCCTTGCTCAACAAGCAGCTCAATCACATGTTTTTCAACAATTTCTACTGGTTGTGGTGAAGCAACAACACGACGATAACCGCGACCAGCATCTTCTTTCATCACATAACCTTTTTCCTGAATGAGCTTTTGCGCATCACTTTGCGTATAAAATGGTCCAATTGGTTTTGTTGGATCATTAAAAGCTGGATCTTTTTCATCCACAACAACTTGCGTCACAATTGAGGCAACATCTTTGTGAATTCCGCGCCGATAAAATTCTTCTTCCATTGCTTGTTGAATATGATAGCCAATCATTCCTTGGCTCATCGCATCACAAACATCAAATGGCATTGCCGGTGTTGTGGCATCTGCAAGTTCATTCTGCATCACAATTCGACCGACTTGTGGTCCATTGCCATGAACAATAATTAACTCATGGCCATCTTCAACAATATCAACTAAGTACTTAGTTGTTTCATGCACAACCTCTAATTGTGCTTGAGCAGTGGCTGGTTTTCCTTCTGCTTGTAGGGCGTTTCCACCTAGAGCGACTACAATCCGCATAAGATAACTTCCTTTCCGTCCTTAGCTGTTTTTCATTTCAGTACTAAGGTTGATACACTACCAAATTGGTAAAGCCATTAAAATAATTGAAACAACAAAAATAACTGCAAGGAGTGGTGCGACAAATTTAAACCATTTCCCTAATGGTACATGACCAATTGCTAAACCACCCATAACAACAGCTGATGTTGGTGTGATTAAATTGACAATTCCTGATGCAGATTGATATGCCGTTACAACTAAGTTTGCTTGAATATCTAATAAATTCGCTACTGGCGCTAAAATTGGCATTGTTGCCGCTGCTAAACCTGATGTTGATGGAATCAAGAATGAAAGTGCAATTTCTAACACATATACCATTGAAACAAACAACGCTTGTGACGTTCCACGTAAAATTGTTTCCATCTGGAACAATAACGTATCAATGATAATCCCTTCATTCATTGCAATCGTAATCCCACGTGCAACTCCGATGATTAAAGCAACGCTCATCATTCCTTTTGCTCCAGCGATAAAAACATCGATAAATTCTGGTTCACTATAGCGATCAATCACAGCAATAACAATTGTTGCTACTAAGAAAAGTACCGCCATATTGGCAAAATCACCATCGAGCATAAATGGAGCAATAAAATCTGGAATTGTCACGCCAAAGTCATACCAAGGAATATTTCCTAACACCATTAAGATGAATGTAATGGCAAAGACAATAATGATTGCTTTGCGTCTTCCTGTCATCTCAACAACTTTTTGTTCACTATCTTTTGTTAATTCTTGGTGTATTGCCTCAACATCCGCTCCTAAAGCAGAATGTTTTAAATCTTTTTTGACACGGCTGGCATAGCGCATTACAAAGGCAATTGCAATTGCTAATAAGACAACAAACATCGTTATCCGCAAACCAACTCCATCCAATAACGCAATTCCCGCTGAACTTGAAGCAACTCCAGTAGCAAATGGGTTAATTGTTGATGCTAGTGTGCCAATTCCCGCACCCAACAAGATTGTGGCAACAGCTGTGATACTGTCAAATCCGGCATAAATCATAATAGGGACTAAAATTAAATAGAATGGAATCGTCTCTTCTGCCATTCCGTAAGTTGTTCCCCCTAGTGCAAACAGGGTCATCAAGACTGGAATCAATAAAATTTCCCGTTTTTTCGCAGCAAGATTACGCATAATGCTACCAATTCCGGCATCAAGTGCACCAGAAACCATTGTAATTTCGATAAATGCACCGATAACAAATAAGAAGATGATTAAATCCGCAGCATCAATGAATCCTTTCATCGGTGCTAATAAAATTTGCATCGCATTCAGCGGTTGTTGATCAACACGTTCATATGTATTCGGTACGACTGAATCTTTCCATGTCGTATTTACCAATACAACATCGACATTCGTTGCCACACCATCGACATCACATGTATATGTTTTGCCATTATCAGCAGCACTCAATTCAGTCCCACAAAATGCTGTCGCATCTTCTAATGTCCATTCATATTCTTCACCAGCAATCATCACTAATGCTGTTTCACCAGGAACTTTTTGATATTCCCCAGCCGGAATAAAGTACGTTAAAATTCCAATCACAATGACAATCCCAAACAACAATGTAAATGCTGTTGGCATTTTAAACCCTTTCTTTTTGGTTTGCACCATAACAAACGCCTCCTTCAAAGTGTTAACTGTGCCTTTGTTCCCTTTTACTTCTCATTAAAGTCCTAACGTTGCTACCATTACCGCTTTAATTGTATGCATTCGATTTTCAGCTTCGTCAAAGACAATCGAATATTTACTTTCAAAGACTTCATCTGTTACCTCTAGTTCTGGCAATCCGAATTTTTCATGAATTTGCCGACCAATTTCTGTTTCAAGACTATGATATGACGGTAAGCAATGCATAAAGACAACGTCATCTTTTGCATTTTCCATCATCGCCATATTCACTTGATATGGTTTCAACAATGCAATTCGCTCTACCCATACTTCATCTGGTTCCCCCATTGAAACCCAAATATCCGTATAGATTACATCCGCACCTTTTGTAGCTTCTTCAACATTTTCGCTAAATGTTAATGTCGCACCAGTTTCAGCTGCAACTTTTTGACATTCAGCAATTAATGATTCCTCTGGCCACAGTGCTTTAGGGGCAAGGGCAACAAAGTGCATTCCCATTTTAGCACATCCAACCATTAAAGAGTTACCCATATTGTTGCGAGCGTCACCTACAAAGACAAATTTCAGACCTTTTAATGATCCTTTATGCTCTTCTAAAGTTAAGAAGTCCGCTAAAATTTGTGTTGGATGGAATTTATCTGTTAATCCATTCCAAACCGGCACACCTGCATACGCTGCTAATTCCTCAACCGTTTCATGTGCAAAACCTCGATACTCAATACCATCATACATTCTCCCTAAAACTCGAGCTGTATCCTTAATCGATTCTTTTACACCAATTTGTGACCCTGTTGGTCCAAGATACGTGACATGAGCACCTTGATCTAACGCACCAACTTCAAAAGCACAGCGTGTGCGAGTTGATGTTTTTTCAAAAATCAATGCAATGTTCTTTCCTGTTAAGTGAGCAACTTCATTTCCAGCATATTTTGCTCGTTTTAAATCTCGCGAAAGATCAAGTAAGTAACGAATTTCTTTTGGACTAAAATCTAAGAGTTTTAAAAAGTTTTTTCCTCGTAAATTAATTGGCATATGTATATCCTCCTTATTATAAAAGCCTTATTTGTTTTTACCAGTCAATTTTCTCGCGTACAAGTGGCATTGACATACATCGTGCACCACCGCGCCCACGTGATAATTCGCTCGATGGAATGACATGGGTTTGAATCCCTTTCTCTTGTAGAATTTCGTTTGTGACATAATTGCGTGAATAAACAACAACTTCCCCCGGTGCAATTGCGAGTGTATTCGTTCCATCATTCCATTGTTCACGACCAGAAATGATTGTATCACCACCACCACATAAAATTAATTCAACTGAGCGATCAAGTGTTTGCGAAAGTACTGCTTCCACTGTTTTATGTTGTTGTTCAATTTGCTTAATTGTATAATGAAATTGCACTAGTGGAAATAAAAAAAGCCCACAACAGTACCAACCTGTCGTACAATAAATGTTGACA
>JTLC01000010.1 GCA_000798955.1 Firmicutes bacterium ZOR0006
CTCATTCTCACTCAAAAATGAGTTTTGTGAAAATGATTATTTTTCATCCGCAATTGATGCAAGCAACGACTTCATCACTCAAAAAATAACATGATTCAGCTTTTGCTTCCTTGCAAAAACATTTTGTCCATTTGATGTACTTTGGATCAATGTTCAAAATTTATTTTGCGAACCGGAAGCAATTCTGCCATGAGAGAAGTCGTGTGCAGAAGCAGCTTCATCACTCAAAAAAAGAAAAGGAGCGTTTATTTCTGCAAGAAATAAACATGTGAATAACAATGGCACAATATCAATCAGTTGTATTTGATTTAGACGGAGTGATTACCGACACAGCGCACTATCACTTCTTAGCATGGCGTAACTTAGCCAATAAATTAGGAATCGCTTTTGACGAAGCTTTCAATGAGGAACTAAAAGGGATTAGCCGGATGGAAAGCTTAGAGAAAATTTTAGTCAAAGGTGGCGTAGCTGATCAGTATACAGCTGAAGAAAAAGCAGTTTTAGCTGATCAAAAAAATGTTGAGTATGTGGCTTTATTAGTCGATATGTCACCAAGCGATATCTTCCCAGGGATTGAAACGTTATTAACAGAATTACGTGCTCAAGGAACGAAAATCGCTTTAGCATCAGCATCAAAAAATGCACCAATGATTTTAGACGCTTTAGGAATCACGGCATTATTCGATTATGTTGTTGATCCAGATGAAGTACCAAATGGAAAGCCAGCACCAGATATCTTCGTTCGTGGCGCAGAAGCAGTTGGAGCAGATCCGAAAATGAGCATCGGTGTTGAAGATGCCGTTGCCGGCATTCGTGGAGTCTTAGATGCGGGAATGTTTGCTGTTGGGGTCGGAACACCAGAACAAATGGAACAAGCCGGAGCCCACTTAGTCGTTGAGGATACAACTGACTTAACAGTCGCATTATTAAATGCTAAATACCAAAAATAAGCGCGACCAAACCGAACAAACAACTATTTTAGAGTAGGTCACTGACCTACTCTTTTTTTAATAAAGGGGACAAAATCATGGAACAATTACACACAATCCAGCACTTATATCAACAGTTTTATGGACCATTTGGTGCTCAAGAAGCCGATTTTGCTGACTTAACGGCAAAAATGACAGCAGCACGCAAAATTCGGCAAAAAAAATTCGCTGATTTAGACCAAAAACCGCATGATTGGTACATGTCAGAACAGATGGTCGGAACCGTATTTTATGTTGATTTATTTGCTAATAATCTCAAAGAACTGAAAAAGCAAATTCCGTACTTCCAAGATTTAGGGGTCACGTATGTGCACTTAATGCCATTGTTAAAGCCACGTACAGGAAACAGTGATGGTGGTTATGCGGTGGAAAACTATCGTGAAATCAACGATGTGTTAGGGACGATGAATGATTTCCGATCAGCAATTAAAGCTTTAAAAGAAGCCGGAATTTCAGTATGTATTGATTTTGTCGTCAACCATACAGCCAAAGAACATGAATGGGCGCAAAAAGCTTTGGCTGGTGATTCAACATATCAGAACATGTATTTAATGTATGACACACCAGAACAACCAAATTGGTATAATGAAACGGTACCGGAAGTCTTACCAGACCTTTATCCGGGAAACTTTACGTACTATACTGAATTACAAAAATATGTCTTTACGTCTTTCAGTGAATTCCAGTGGGACTTAAACTTCTATAATCCGCGTGTCTTCAATGAAATTGTTGATATTTTACTATTTTTGGCGAATACTGGAGTCGAAATTATTCGTTTAGATGCGATTCCATTCATGTGGAAAGAGCTTGGGACAATGTGTCGTAATCTACCGAAAATTCATGAATTATTGCATCTGATTCATTTAATTAAGGAATATGTGTGCCCGAACCTCGTGTTACTTGGAGAAGCAATTGTTGAACCACATGAAATAGTGACGTATTTCGGGAATGAACAAGCACCAGAATGTGGCTTGATGTATAATGCAACAGGAATGGTGAACATTTGGGATGCATTAGCGACACGTGATGTCGAAATGTTACGTGTTGATGCGAGTCGTTTTTATATTCCGAAAACGGGAACGTGGATGAATTATGTCCGTTGTCACGATGATATCGGTTGGGGCTTCAATGAAGAATTGATTCAAGCGAAAGGCCAGACGCCACAAGCACATAAACAGTTTTTAATTGATTTCTACGCCGGGCGTTTCCCGAATAGTTTTGCGGAAGGGGAAATTTATCAATATAATCCCGTGACGCATGATGCACGAATTAACGGAACGCTAGCAAGTCTCTGTGGTTTAGGCAAAGCAATGCGTGATGAAGATACGAGTGGGATTGAAATTGCCCTCAAACGCATTCAGATGATTACAGCATATCTTGTTGTCCAACCAGGAATTCCTTTAATCTATAGTGGAGATGAATTGGCACAACTCAATGATCATACGTATCTGCAAGATCCAGCCAAAGCAGTTGATGGGCGTTGGGTTCATCGTCCAGCTTTTAATTGGGAAAAGGCAGCAACACGTACTGATGAAACGACCGCTCACGGAAAAATGTTCCAAAAAACCAAGGCTGTGATTGCCCTGCGTAAAAACGAACCATTACTTCATGCCCAAACACCAACGGAAATTTTAGCGTTAACGAATACGGCTGTTCATGGTATTATTCGTCATGGAATTGGTGAAAAGCTTGTCTGTTTATTTAACTTCTCTGAGACAGTGCAAGTGATTAATCCCCACCAATTTGGTTATTTACCAAACGGTGAACACGGTGTTAATTTAGAAACGGGTGAAACAGTTTCGTTTGCTCACCAAACGCTGACGTTAGCACCATACGAATATAAGCTTGTCAAACTTCAAGGCTAACCAGCTAGAGAAAAGATAATTAAATGTAAAAACACGACTGATGGTCGTGTTTTTTGTTGAACTTATATAAGTGAATAGTTAGTTATTAATCAGGTTGTTTAGACAGTGATTGTTGAGTTGAACGATAATTTGTTGGAGAGATGCCAGTCGTTTTTTTAAAAGTTTTCGAAAATAAAAGTGTATCTGGATAACCAACAGAACGCGAGATGTCACCAATTGATAAGCTAGTAGTAGTTAGAAGCTTGATTGCTCGTTCAATTCGAAAATTCGTTAAATATTGCTGTGGAGATAAATTGAGTTGTTTTTTAAAGAGTCGATGCAAGTAGGAGCGATCAATTGCTAAATAAGTTGCAATATCTTGGATAAGAATACTATTATCATAGTTTGTGTGGATGAAAAGAAGAGCATCTTCAACATAAGTCAGTTGTTTAATTTCATTTTGTTGAGTTGAATCTGGAAAGTGTTCACATAATTGATAAAAAAAATCATACAAAGAACTGAAAATTTTGAGTTTTTTATTTTCTTTCAATTGTGAGGCTGCAATAATTGTTTCGATTTTTGTTACGAGTATCGGGGAAATTGTAAAAATCGGAGTTTGTTTAGAAATTGCTGTTTGAGTGAGGTACGTTTCAACTTGAGTACCAACAACACCAATCCACATGTATGACCATGGATCAAGGGCATCGGCTTCATAGATAATCCGAGTATTAGGTGGAATGAAAAACGCCATTCCTGATTGAAGCTCATAAGTTTTATCTGAAATTGTATAACGGCCACGTCCTGATAGAATGAAATGAAATAAATAACCACTACGTACAGCAGGGCCATATGTATGGCTTGCAAGACACTGCTCGCTTCCACATGTATATAAGTTTAATTCGATGTTATCAAGTAAATGAGTAGATGAGAAAGTAAAGGGTTTCATAAGGTGCTCCATTTTCATAATATTAGTCACATAATGCATATTGTTGTCTACATTATTCTATATTAAACGATTTTAATAAAAAGTAAAATGGAAAAGAAGAAAAAGAAAAGGAGTACTGACGATGGCGATTAAAATTGATTTACAGAAACAAGTATTTCATTTGCAGACGCGTGAAGCGAGTTATGTATGTGGAATTGTTGAGGGAGAATATTTAGCCCATTTTTACTATGGAAAGCGTATCCAATCCTATAATGGAAGTAATGCAATTGCGTATATTGATCGTGGTTTTGCACCAAATCCACCTGGAAAACCAAGAACATTTTCACTAGATACACTGCCACAAGAATATCCTTGCTATGGAAATGGTGATTTCCGTCAACCAGCTTATCAGATAGAATTTGCGGATGGGACACGTGTAAGTGACTTGAAGTATGAAACATATAACCATAATATAGGTAAATCTGAATTAGCTGGATTACCAGCAACGTATCCTTTAGAGAGTGATACATGTGAGACACTAACGATTAGTTTGTATGATAAAATCGCTAAAGTGCGCGTTATTTTGACTTATACTGTTTTTGAAGAAAAAAACATGATGACACGTCATGTACGAATTATCAATGAATCAACTGAAAATCTTCACCTGCTAAGATGTTTGAGTATGAATATTGATTTTCGAGATAGTGATTTTGAGTTGTTGACGTTATACGGTGCACATAATAACGAAAAAAATGTTGAGCGACGACAAGTAAACCATCAAATTCAAAAAATTGAAAGCAGTCGTGGGACGAGTAGTCCGCATCAAGCACCATATTTCGCCCTGTTGCGCAAAGAAACAACTGAAACGCAAGGTGATGTTTATGCATTTAATTTTGTCTATAGCGGGAATTTTGTTGCTCAAGTTCAACAAGATCATTATGATTCGGTTCGGGTACAAATGGGAATCAATGATTTTGATTTCAAATGGCAATTAAAACCAGGGCAAGATTTCCAGACACCAGAAGTTGTGATGTCATATACAAGTCAAGGTCTTGGTGCCAGTTCACGAGATTTCCATCAATTTTATCGACATAACTTATGTCGGGGACATTTTAAAGAGAAATCACGTCCAATTTTGATTAATAACTGGGAAGCAACATATTTTGATTTCGAAGAAAAAAAATTGCTTGAGATTGCTAAAAAAGCACAAGCAGTTGGGATTGAACTCTTTGTCTTAGATGATGGTTGGTTTGGAAAACGTAACGATGATACAACATCACTTGGTGATTGGGTTGTCAATGAAGAAAAATTACCGAATGGATTAAATAATTTAGCAACTTCGATTACTGGTTTAGGCATGGAGTTTGGGATTTGGTTTGAGCCAGAGATGATCTCGCAGGTTAGTGATTTGTACAAACAGCACCCTGATTGGTGCCTACGAATTGAAAATCGCGAACCAACGATAGGACGTGGACAACTCGTCTTGGACTTAGGTAATCCAGAAGTTATTAATTATTTGTTTAATGCTATTACTAAAATTTTAGAATCAGCACCAATTACTTATGTGAAATGGGATATGAATCGTCATCTAACTGATTTAGGATCAGCAATTTTACCGACAATCCAACAAAGTGAAGTTGTTCATCGGTACGTTCTGGGATTATATAACTTGATGGAACGTTTAACAACTAAATTTTCAACTGTGTTATTTGAGAGTTGTTCGAGTGGTGGCGGACGCTATGATGCTGGGATGCTATACTATATGCCACAAACATGGACAAGTGACAATACTGATGCAATTTGTCGCTTATCAATTCAATATGGGACTAGTCTTGTGTACCCACCAGTAACAATGGGGTGTCATGTTTCGACGACACCAAATCACCAAGTAGGAAGAGAAACACCGCTACAAACACGAGGGGTTGTCGCGATGGCTGGAAACTTTGGCTATGAGCTAGATGTTACGAAGTTGGAACCTACGGAATTAGCAGAAATTGAACAACAAATTCAACACTATAAAAAATATCGTGATATCTTTCAGTTTGGTGATTTATATCGCTTACTCGCACCAACTCAAGCAAATGATGCTGCTTGGAGCATGGTAAGCCGTGATAAAGAGATTGCGATTGTGACCTATGTTAAGTTATTATCATTACCAGCAGCACCAATTAAAATATTAAAATTACAAGGACTTGAAGAAACAGATATTTATGAACATACCGAGACGGGTGAATGTTTTTCAGGTGATGAACTAATGAATGCAGGGATAACGGTTCCGCGTGTGAAAGTTGATTTTCATAGTCAACAATGGATTTTCAAAAAAAAGCAGTAAAAGGGGATTTTTAGTATGAGTAAACAGCAAGAATATATTCAAGTTAGTCAAAAGTTAGTCGAGTTATTGGGTGGGAAAGATAATATCCAGGGGGTTGCTCATTGTGCAACTCGGTTACGAATTGTTTTTAATGATAAAGAGCTTATTAATGAACAAAAAATCGACGAATTACCAGAGGTGAAAGGAGTTTTTTTTGTTGGTGATCAACTTCAAGTTATTTTTGGAGCTGGACTTGTGAATGAAGTCTACGAAGCCTTTATCAAAACAACTGGTCTTGAAAAAATGTCATTATCTGATGTGAAAAAAACATCAACACAAAAACAAAATTGGTTCCAACAAGGGATTAAATCAGTTTCTGATGTTTTTATCGAAGTGATGCCTGCAATTTTAGCTGCAGCGTTATTATTAGGTTTATCAGGTTTGCTTGGTCAAGCAGGAATTTTTGGTGAACAAGCTGTCGTAGAAATGGTACCATGGTTAAGTGGGGTGAATACTTTTGTACATATTGTTTCGGCGAGCGTCTTTGATATTTTACCACTGATTGTTATTTATTCTGCAACTAAGCGTTATGGCGGTCGACCGGTGCTTGGGTTAGTAATCGGGGCATTGATGTTGAGTGGGAAGTTAGCGAATGCTTATGATGTTGCGCAAGGAATTGTGTCAGCTGAGACAATTCATGTCTTTGGCTTACCGATTGACTTGATTGGATTCCAAGGGGGAATTATTATTGCTGTCATGATGGGAGCAGTTGTAGCATATTTTGATCGGTTATTCGAACGTGTTATTCCAAGTAATTTTAAATTACTCTTTTCACCAATGTTAACAATTTTTGTATCGGCACTTTTGCTGTTTACGATTGTTGGTCCATTTGGTCGATTACTAGCAGAAATTGTGACAGGCTCACTACTTTGGACGACAACTAATTTAGGAATTTTCGGGTATATGATTTTTGCCGGAGTACACCAAATTATTGTTATTAGTGGGTTACACCATATTTTTGGTGCAATTGAATCACAGTTACTAGTTGATACCGGAACGAATTTTTTAAATCCTATTTTTTCGGTAGCTGTTGCAGCACAAGGAGGAGCAGTACTTGGCTATTTAGCAATGAATTGGAAAAATCAAAAAGCAAAACAAATTGGAATTTCATCATTTACTTCGACATTATTTGGAATCTCAGAACCGGCAATTTTCGGGGTTACGTTACGATATCGTTATTTATTATTAGCAGGTTGTTTGGCCGCGGCATGTGCTGGTGGATATATTTATGTCACAGATTTAACTGCCATTGGATTTGGAACGACTGTTTTACCTGGATTTACAATTGTAAACCCAGCAAATAATGGCTACTTGCATTATGCTGTTGCGCATCTGATAGCAGTTGGTGGCGGATGTTTACTTGCTATAATTTTAGGTAAATGGCTCCAAATGAGAAAGTTGAAAAAATAAAGTAGTATCAACCGATATATCGAGGACTAACTCTCACGATGTATCGGTTTTTCTATCTTAAGGCACTGCTATTTTCTAAACCTAGTTTTTATTTGGGAGAGTAATTGTCTTACAGGTCCATTCATTTATAGCAGGGGTGAATTGGAATAATGTCAGAATCATACGGATAGATTTCGATTGTGAAAAGAGCAGCGACACTCCCAAACTGAAATAAAAAAATAAATATTTTGAAAAGCTGTTGACTTTTAAAACAGATGAACGTATACTAATTATTGTAAGAAGAAAACGTTTTCGGAAAACGCGTTCACAAATTTGCGAGAAATCGTCTTTTTGTTTGGGAGTTTACTAAAACGTTTTCGAAACCCTCTGCTCGTTCGAAAAACAGAGTAGAGACTATAGCGGAAAAGTGAATTAGGAAATTTCTCGTCGACTTTTACTAAAACGTTTTCGGTATAATTGAATTGTTACTACAAGTAACCAAAAAAAGAAATAAATTCAAAGGGGTAGTAAAAATGAAACTAAATTTTAAAACCGTATCAAAATTAGCCGTAGCAACTTTAGCAACAACAGGATTAGTTGCCTGTGGATCTGGGGAACAAGCGAGTGATACAATTACACTTGCAACATGGGGTTCTTCTCCAGCAGAAGTAACAGCGTTAGAGGCAACAATTGCTTCATTTACGGAAGCAACAGGGATTAAAGTTGAAATGGAAGTTATCCAAGATAAATATATGGATGTCATGAAAGCTCGTTTTGCCGCTGATAATGCACCAGATGTGATGTACCTTGATTCATTCGAAGCACCTGGTTTAGCAGCAAGTGGGGTCTTATACGATCAAGCATCATCATTAACAGAACAAGAAGATTTCTATGCACCATTATTAGATGCTTTCAAAGGTGAAGAAGGTCAAGTGTGGGGAGCACCAAAAGACTATTCAACATTAGCGCTTTATGTGAATACTGATTTATTAAGTGAAGCAGGGTACACAACTGCGGATATCCCAACAACAATGGAAGATTTCTTACCATTCTTAAAAGATGTGCAAGTAAAATTACCAACTGGTGTTGGATCAATGTTAGTTGAAAAAGACTTAGCTCGCCATTTAGATGCATTTGATGCTGTTGGTGCTGAAGTCATTACTGAAGATGGACAAGCAAACTTTGCAGAAAACGCTGATGGGAAAGCTTATTTACAACAATTAGTTGATGGGAAAAGCGAAGGGTATTTACACATTGCTAAAGATGACCTTGGAAGTGATTCAGCAATTGCAGCCTTTGGAGCTGGAAAAGCCGCAATGATGATTGAAGGAAACTGGACATTAGGAGCATTAGCACAAGATTTTGCTGACCTACAGTTTGAAACGTTAGAATTACCAACGATTAAAGGGAGCCAACATACAATGGCCTTTACAGTTGGATACGCAATCAATAATGAAGCGAAAAACTTAGATGGTGCGATTGAATTTGTTAACTACATGACAAATGAAGGTCAAGCTGAGTGGACACAAGGTGCAGGTGTATTACCTTCACGTCAATCAGTAGCCGAAGCAACTGATGTAGCGAATGATCCGTTAAAAGCACCGCATATTGCGGGAGCTGACTATGCAACAGTATGGTCACGTGGGACAACGTTACCAGTTATCAATACAGCCTTTGGTAACCAATTTACAGCAGCATTAAATGGTATGATTTCAGTTGATGAAGCAGTTCAAGCAATTGACAAAGAAGCTAACGACGAAATCGCTCGCCAACAATAATTAAACAACAAAAAAATAATTAACTCATACCCGAAAAAAGAGAACTCATTTGAGTTCTCTTTTTTCGTTACCCGGGGAACGATAATTATTGTCAGACACCGAGTAGTCCTATTTTCTTCAATCATGGTTGCTTTAGGAATTCCTCTCACTCAAACATGTCGAGCGAGCGTCTATGACACACCGTTAGCTACAGTGAATTCAATACAAAAAAACTGTCTCATCATTATCGATGGGACAGTTTTAAAAGAATTATTTATTTTGCCATTCAGTCACATAAGGAATCTCTGGTAAATCAGTAATCACAAAAACGGGATCTTTTCCTTCACGTTTTTGCTGCTCATAATTTTTCAATAATGCCAGAGCATATTTACCAAGCAATACAACCGCAATCAAGTTAATAATAGCCATTAATGGCATAAATAAATCGGCTAAATTCCAAACAATGGCAACTTCCGCACTTGCGCCAAATGTTACCATTCCGATAACTAAAAGGCGATAGAGTAGCAGTGCGTGCTTATTTTTTGTCAAAAACTCAACATTTGACTCACCATAAAAATAGCCACCGATTAATGAACTAAAAGCAAAGAAGAAGATACACACTGATAAGAACACGCCACCGATAGCACCAAATTGCCCATTTAATACATTTAAGACAATTGCGACACCTTCACCTTCAACTTGCCCAAGTGTTGGTAATAAAATCATAAAAGCAGTCGCATTACAAATGAGGACAGTATCAATGAAAACGCTGAGTGTCTGGATGAATCCTTGTTTAGCTGGATGCGATGTTTCAGCTGTCGCGGCAGCATTAGGTGCACTTCCCATCCCAGCTTCATTTGAAAACAACCCACGTTTTACACCAAGTAAGAACACGCCACCAAGTGTTCCACCAACTATTTGTTCTAAACCAAAAGCATTTTCAATAATTAATCTGAATACTGCTGGTAAATGGTGAATGTTTGTCCCAATCACAAACAACGCGACTGCCAAATAGGCAACGGCCATCACTGGGACAATCACTTCGGAAATCTTCGCAATACGATGGACACCGCCAAAAATAACAAACGCTGAGAGCAGTGCTAACCCACCGACGACGAATGTCGGATCTAAATCGAATGTTTCAATAATTGATGTCGTAATTGCATTCGCTTGAACCGCATTCATTACAAAACCATAGCCAACAATCATCAGAAAAGCAAAAATAATTCCTAACCAGTGCTTTTGCAATCCTTTTTTCATATAGAATGCAGGACCACCAACAAAAGTATTGTCATCGACACGTTCTTTGTATAGCTGTGCTAACGTTGATTCAACAAAGCTTGTTGATGCTCCCAATAATGCTACTAAGCTCATCCAGAAAATTGAACCCGGACCGCCAAGTGAAATTGCGATGGCAACACCGATAATATTTCCTGTACCAACACGTGCTGCGGTACTAATACAAAATGCTTGAAATGACGAAATATTTCCTTTTTCCTTTTGTTCATCCGTCATCGAATTTTTAAATAATAACTTCCACATTTCACCGAAATGACGGAATTGTACTCCTCTTGTTAAAACAGTGAAGTATATGCCAATGCCGACTAACATCGGAATCCCAATCCATGCCCATAATTGGTCGTTCAATTGTACAATTACTTCATTTAACATCTCCATGTCTTTCTCTCCCTTATATATATCACTTAAAACAGTTCATTATTATTTTCAAATTATGAAATGTTTTTTCTTATTCTATCATGTCTTTGTTTTATTGTCTTTGTTTTTTGTTTTTTCTACTATTTTTTATCGTTTCCATTTAATTTTTTCTCATTGAAAGAAGAAAAAAACATTAAGATGTTGGAAATTATACTTGTGTAAGAGAAAACACTTTCTTGTGAATTTTTACAAATAGTACCAAGAAAGTTGTGAACGGAAACACAAAAACAACTGTTGAGGCAGTATCCCAACAGTTGCTTTTGTGTGATATTGATTAGTAGGTCCGGAAACTTTCAATGATTTTTGATAGTTTGGACTTGGATAATGATTTCTTTATTATTTTTGAATTGCTCGGATAATATTTGATTTTTTTTCTAAAATTACGTTCTGTTTTCGTTTACCGGCTCTGCAAGTATTGGTGGAAATAGTTGCCTAAATGGAGCGTGAAAATTACGGAATGAAGATAGAGATTAACTAAGCCATAGCCGAATAATAGACCGGTCACGACACGCTTAAAATTATTGCTCTCATACTTCGTCAATAACTGAAGAAAGCCATCGATTACCATGGGAATCATCAATAAAATACAGGTTATAACAGGAGTAGCGATACTCGTAAATAAAAAGATTGCACCGAAGATTCCGATTAGTTCACCGGTACAACGAGCACAGATGGGAAATTTTCTTCCCTTCCAGTAAAACGAACGATCTTCACGACCATGACAACCGAAGCAAATCGGTAACCATTTGTATAAAAAAATCATAAAATCACCCCTATGATAATAAAAAAAGTGATATTGCGTATCACTTTTCCAATCCCGTTTTTTAATAATAAGCAATTCCAGAGAAGCCAATGATAAAGAAGATTACATACATTAAAATTCCTAATCCGACAGAGACTACTGCCCCGATTCCAGCAGCTTTTGCTGTTTTTGGTTTATTATCTTTCCAGACTAAGAATAAAACAAGTCCAACAATTGGAATACAGCATCCTAATAATCCCCAACCGAAACCACCGTTATCTTTTTCGGCAACTGTACCATTACCAGTGGCAACACCACAGTTAACACAAACAACAGCATTATCATCGATTTCTTTACCACAATTTTTACAATACATATGTTCATCCTCCTTCGTCAATCTTTTTTTGATTATAACATTAAAAAAACTAATTTCCAATCTTTTTGTAATTTAAATAATATTTTTTAATTATCCGCCAATTCTGAGAGTGGCAGAAAAGTGGGGGCTTGATGCAATTGCCAAACACGAATAGTTTGAAGCAAACTGTCGACAATCAAGAAAATGACAAAGCCAAGAAAAATCACATGTTGGACCAGAAGCCAAGTAACAGTAATTGAAATTGGGGCAGTTATCAAAATAGCAAATTCGCTAATAAATGTCGGATTCCATAAGCGTGGTTCGAACATGATCAAACCGACAGTAATAGTATTAATCAAGTTTGAAATGATGACGATTGTGAGAACTGGGTAATTCCATTGACCACTCATTAATTTGGCAATATGGCAAGCACTACTACTAGCAAGTAAGATAATAAAAAATGGTAAGAAATTCGGAAAAGCTGCGAGATTGAAAACCGAAATAATCCGCCAATCACCAGTTAAATCAAAAATTCCAATAATTTGGGGACTAAAATAACAGAGAGAGAAGAAAACGGCGGTTAGGAGTAAACCGATAATTGGCTCAAAGGGAGGAATCGCATCACCTAGTTTACTCGCAGGTGGTAGTTTCGTTGGGTGCCAGTTATGAGGTAAAGTAATTTGGAGCCCATAGCGCTCAAAGACGATAAAAACAATGGTAATCCATAAAAAAATTTGGGCAATTGCACTCAGTATATTTGTCAAAAACGAAAACAGGAGTTGTGAACCTGCAGGGAAGCCATTGAAAATGACATCAATACTTGTCGCAATACTTAAACTCACAAAAACCGTGATAGCCACCAATTTGAGAATTAACCAATACGAGTCATATGCATAGGGACCAATAATATAACGGGGGACGGCAATGAAGCGATTGACAACTTGTGAAGGTGGACCAACTTCAAGTAAAACGTCAATTAATTTTTGTTCAAGCGGTAATTCCCGATGATCTTGGGCGAGTTTCGCTTCGATGAGAGAACGGGTAATCTTCACAATTCGCATACGTTCTTGAAAAGGTGTTTGTTTGGCAACGGCCGTTAAATACCGGTTCATAATATCCATTCATTATAACCAACTTTCGCAATATGATGCTTGTATTATACAATTATTATTTGAAATATCAAAGTTATACGCAATGATTTACCTGAATTTTGAGCGTCTTTTATGGTAATTTTTAGAAAAAGTAAAGAAACTTATACCGATTAGCCAAATGAGATAAAGTGCTTGACTTCAAGTTAACTCTAAGTTGTATCATGATAAGTGAGTCCTTTTGACTAGGCAGACAGATTGCCCTGAAGTTAAGGATAACATTTTCAGAAAAAGTAGAGGGAATATCAATGTATCTTGAGAAATTTCTTGCACATGTGCAAGCGCAAAAACCAATTGTGTTCAATTCCGAAATGCACCATTTTATGGTAGCAATCAGTGATGAAGCTCGGCGCATTACAGCAAAATTAAATAATGCCTATCGCACGCCAGCCGAAATTACAGCGTTAATGAGCGAGTTAACTGGTCGAAAGCTAGATCAAAGTTTTGCGATGTTTCCACCATTTTATACGGATTTCGGCAAAAATATCGTTATTGGTAAAGACGTATTTATCAATTCGGGTTGCCGCTTTCAAGATCAAGGAGGAATTGTCATCGGTGATGGGACATTTATTGGCCATAATGCGGTGTTAGCGACCTTGAATCATGGGATTGCCATCAAAGAGCGCCGCGATACCTATCCGCAACCAATCCAGATTGGACAAAATGTTTGGTTAGGTGCTAATGTGACGATTACACCAGGGGTAACAATTGGTGATGGAGCAATTATTGCTGCTGGCGCGGTCGTGAATCGTGATGTCGCTGCGTATACAATTGTCGGTGGAGTACCAGCAAAATTGCTTCGTGAATTGACAAGTGCTGAAAAAGAATAAAAAAACAACAGCCTCAGAAGATTTCTGGGGCTGTTGTTTTTAAAAGAGGTGGGCATCATCATGAGTGATAAGCTCAATAAACTTGAAATTCCCATCTTCATATTCATATTTTAAAATGCAACAATTACTTAACCGTTCGGGTAATGATTCGCGAGTATTGCGTGTGAGATAAAAGCTATAACATGCTCCGCCATGGCTGACAGCGAGGACGTTCTGATGTGTTTCGATTTGCATTATTTCATGAAGAGCAAGATTCATGCGCGTTTGAACATCGACAAAAGCTTCCCCACCATAGGCAACAAAAAATTCATCGTAATGGGGATTATGAGCAGACGGCTTTGGGTTAAGGGCTTCGCTTTCACCTTCAAATCGACCAAAATCCCATTCTTTTAACGCTTTGAGACGCGTATATGGTTGATTTGTAATCAATTCAAGCGTATCACTTGCTCGTTCTTGAGTTGAGGCGTACGCTGCATCAAATTCAATCCCATTTTGTGTGAAATACGCCTTAGCAAGCTGGGCTTGTGCAACTCCGATATCAGTCAGTGGTGAATCACAGGCTCCTTGGATTTTTTTCAGTTGATTAAAGCGTGTTTGACCATGGCGCATAAGATAAAGTGTTTTTTTCATGATAGTTCTCCCCTTTTATTTTGTTTAATTGATTGGTTCAGTTGCAGAAAGCTGGTCCTGATATAACGTCATTTTAAAATCTAAATAGTCTAGTGTTTCTTGCAGTTCTTGGAGTTTTTGCATTGTCTGGGCTTTTTGGACTGCTAATAAATCAATTCGTTCAGGTAACGTTTGCTCTCCTTGACGGTATAAGGCTAAGAAATGTAAAATTGTTTCCAATTCCATTCCTGAGCGCTTCATACAGCGGATAAAGTTCAGTTGATCGATATCGCTTTGTTTAAAATGGCGAATATTTTGCCGCTTTTCAATCGGTCCAATTAAACCAATTTTCTCGTAGTAACGAAGGGTATCGGCACTCATTTGCAGCTGAGCACTGACTTCACTGATTTTCATAGTTAATCTCCTTTTTTTGTTCAATGATCATCGCCAACCAGCGGATGTCTTAGCTTTATTGTAACTCCTAGAGTTGGCTCTAAGTCAAGTAGGAATTGGTGAAAATAAGAGAAAAGACAGTTTGTGAACTACTTTGAATGTGTTTCGAAAAAATTTACAGATGGGAATGTCTGAATTTGGGAAGTAGTCGAGAGGATTTTTTCTTGGCTTTTCTTTAAATTTTCTTGATTTAGTGGATTTTTCCGAGAAAGGTTTTTGAAAACGTTTACTAAAAATGTTTTTTTTCTTAAACTTAAAAGGTAGGAGGGATTACTTTATGAAAACAATAGGTATTGATATAGGTGGAACACAGACGCGTGTAGCCGTATTTGAAGGGAATCAGCTGATTGCCCAACAACGCTTTGCAACAGATACGCAAAATCCAAAGCAACAAGTACAGCTACTCGCTCAAACAATCAATGAGCTAACAGCAACATACGAAGCAATTGGCGTTGCTTGTCCTGGGCCATTAGATGTGAAAACAGGGACGATTTTAAATCCACCCAATTTACCAGGATGGCATAATTTTCCATTGCAAACGGAACTGGAAATAGCGACGAAGAAAATGGTTGTAATTGATAATGATGCGAACTTAGCTGCCTTTGCTGAAGCAAAAGTCGGAGCGGGAAAATGTCATGATGTGGTCCAATTCATCACGCTTTCGACTGGAGTCGGAGCGGGCCTTGTCGTTGATGAGCGTATTTTTCATGGTGCCCGAGGATTCGCTCAAGAAGTAGCAAACGTTATCGTTGATGAGCAGTGTGATGTGAGCGGTGAAACCGTGAAGGGAAGTGTGGAACGAATTTGTTCAGGTACCGGAATTTATGAACTTGCGAAACACCAAGGACTAAACGTAGCCTCGACAGCGGAAGTCTTTGCACTAGCACAAAATCAGAATCAAGTTGCTATCCAATTAATCGATTATGTTGCTAATGGGTTAGCTAATTTTTTAGCAAGTCTGCAAGGAGTCATTGATCCGAGTATTATTATTGTTGGCGGAAGTGTCGCGCTCCATAACCCAGAATTTATTCAAAAAATTGCAGCAAAAGTTAAAACGAAAGTTTATGCGAATGTGAGTGAACATGTGCAAATCGTTATTGCTGAATGTGGTGATGCTGCTGGTGTCGTTGGTGCGGGCTTATGGGCACAAAAGCAACATAAATTAAAAATGAATCAAGGAGAAGCATATGAGTCTTGTTAAACTTTTACCATGTCATTGTCCGAAAATTTGGGGGTTTGAGGAGTGGCAATTTTCAACGCATCACAATGGGATGACGAAAGTTGCAGCAACAAATCAAGCGCTCGAGACGTATCTTGGGCAGCAACTGCCAATTTTAATCAAATATATCGAAGCAAATGAAACTTTATCGGTGCAAGTCCATCCCGATGATGAGTACGCTCAAGCACATACGAGTGATCGCGGTAAAACAGAATGTTGGTATATTACGGAAGCAGAGCCGGGAGCGCAATTAATTTTTGGCTTAAAGCCAACACTCACGGCAGATGTACTGAGGCAATTAATTGCTGAGCAGAAGTTAGAAGACCAATTAGCATTTATTGATATTCAAGCTGGGGACATGATGTATATTCCAGCCGGAACAGTACACGCAATTATGGGCGGAATTAAGTTGATTGAAATTCAACAAAGTAGTGATACCACATATCGCCTCTATGATTGGGGACGAGATCGTGAGTTACATATTGCTGAGTCACTCGCAGTGATTGATTATGAGCACAAGAATGGTGCGAAGAAAATTCCAGCGAGTGAATTTACACGCTTAGAAACACCATATTTTACCGTTGAAAAATATCACATTCAAGATCAATTCCGACTTGAATCAAGACAAGCAGCGACGCTGACGTTAGTCGAGGGGTCACTATACTATGAGCATGAGCAACAACAAAATAGCATCCAGTTAAACGAAACGCTGTATCTTGAATCACAAGCAGTCCAATTAATTGGAACGGGAACAGTACTGATTACGACATGGGACTAGTATTTGCATAGGTGAACTAAAAACACTGGCAATAAATGGCGATTAGCACCTATTTATTATAAATAAAATAGAAAAAGTGGCTTCCGATGAAAGAAACCACTTTTTCTATTGAAAATAAGATGTAAAAATTTTTTTGTGATATAATGTATATATCCTTAATTTATAATTATTTCGCAATGAGAGACTTCCCTTCAAGTTTTTCCAGGAGTGGGATATGTAGCTTCATGACGAGGAATGCCCAAATTGTGAAGAAAAAGGCACTTGAATATCCAGCAACACTATCAAGTAAAATCAACATGAACAGTAAGAAAACAAAGTGAAAGGCAGTAATCAGAGGATTATTAAACATGAGACTAAATGATAGCTTAAACGTTTTAACAACTGAGAGCTGGTAACGGGAAATAACCGTGAAAATGTAAGGAATAACGAGCAGCAAGAAGAGCGCGGCTACAACGATTAAAGGGGAAAGAAATAATCCAAAAGGGATCATATCGAGATAGGCAAAATCGTAACCAATAAAAATCGCAAATGCAGCGAGAATCAAGGAGCAACGAAGACTAAACCAAAATTCTTGGCGATAAATCCGCCAGAAATCACGTTTGAAATTAATATCGTAGAAAATAACAAAGCGTGTCATTGTGAAGTGCAACGCCACAAATGCAGGTCCGAGTGGTACGAGACATAAGATGAAGACTGGGAAGTAATCGAAAATCCCTTGCATGCCATAGGCGAAGTAAAAAATAATTGCAGGTAGACCGCCAAGAAGTAAGGTAAAACAATTTAAGAGAAAAAACCAAAACACATATTGAAATCCAGACATAATACGAGAACTAAAATTCATATAAATCAAATCCTTTCAAGTAACTTTTTTTTTAAGTATAGCAGAAAGCGCATCCAAAAAAATCGCGTTTTGCTGTCTGACTAGAAAAAGTCCAATAAACCTAGGAGAAATGCATTGATGTTGAAATTAAATTTAACAATCTATAAAAAACTGTTCATTTCGGCAAGCACGGTCTTTGTTGTGTTTGTCATTGGAATTTTTTTAATGATTTCCTATAGCTACTTTGATATCCAAATTACAAACGAACATGAATTAAACGAAAAAAAAATGACGGAAGTAATCGAAAACATTCGCTATGATTTATTATCGATTGATAATACGATTTATTCACTCTATGAAAATCCACAAACGCTCACAGATACGATTAATTATTTGGTCTTAAATCCAGACCAGTATTATAGCTTTCGGCTCTCGTATGTGTCTAAGCAAGCAAATTGGTATTACCAAGGGCACGAAACTTTTGTCCAAAATATTTTCAATCGCAACCAACGCGTGGTTGGTGTTGGACTATATAGCTATGATCAAGATAAAATGACAACGTTTCGACCGTATGGGAGTTCAGTTATTATCAATCAAGTGAGTAAGCAGAAAAATACCAATGCTTTGGATGAAATGGTGAAAACGCGGTTTGCGCTCGAAAATCAATATGCATTGCCAGTTTCCTATCCGGTAAAAAATGGCGATGCCCTCGTTGGCGAAATTGTGATTTTTCAAAATATGAATTTTATTGATGAAGTATTACAGCGCTATGAACAAGGAAATCGGGCGATTGAGATTGCTCATAATGAGAAAATTATTTATGATTCGACCCAGACGCAAGCATATTTGTCGCCAGTTGCTACAAATCGTCAGTCATTCAATTGGGAAACACACAAGTTAGTTGCAAGTAATCAAGAATTGACAGTCTATGAAGAAAAGCCAACCAAAAACGTTTTAGCTTACATGGGGAAAGCTTATTGGAGTGTGGCTGGTGCCGTTGTGGTCAGCCTGTTTCTCGGTGTGTATTTTATTTGGCGGCGAATGAAGCAAGCAGAGCAACGGCTAGAATCAGTCTTAATTGGTATTAGTAAAATTGAAGCTGGCGATCTGGATGCCGTGATTACTGTTAGTGGGGAAGGTAATGATGAGATTACGATTATTGCCAATCGTTTAAATGCGATGAATAAAGAAATTAAACAACGGATTCAAGAGCAATATTTGAGTGAAATTACACAACAAAAGGCAGAACTCGCCTTTCTACAATCACAAATCAATCCACATTTTTTATATAATACGTTAGAAACAATTCGAATGAAAGCCATTGTCGAGGGAAATCGGGAGGTTGGCCAATTGATTTTCGGTCTAGCAACATTGTTTCGTCAGACGTATCAAAAATCAAGAATTATCACAATTCACGAAGAAATTGAATTAATCGAAACGTATTTGAAACTCTTTATGAATCGGTATCCGGATGTTTTTCGCTATCAAATTGCCTGCGAACCACAGTTGCGAGATGTCTACATTGTCAAATTTATTTTACAACCAATCATTGAAAACTATTTTGTCCATGGAATTGATTACGATCAAAGCAACAACTTGATTAGCATTGAAATTACGTCACACGGGGAAAAAATCCAGATTATTTTATCGGATAATGGAAGTGGGATGAATTATGCTGAAATTGAAGCACTCAATGATAAATTGACGAACGCGAAAATTTATGAATTAGAACAATCGATTGCCTTGGTGAATATCAATAAACGATTGGAGTTAACATATGGAACTGATTATAGTTTTGAATTTTATCAAAATGAGCATGGCGGTTTGAGTATTAAAATACTGATTCCAAAATTAGCGGGAGAAAAAGGGGAATAACATGTTTAAATTAGCTATTATTGATGACGAAAAATTTATTGTGCAGGGGTTAGAAATTTTAATTGATTGGAAAAGCTTAGGAATTGAAGTGGTGTGTGCAACTACTAAAACCGAAGAAATTCTTGCGAGAAGTAGCGAATTTGACTTTTTACTGACAGATGTACAAATGCCTAAAATGACTGGGATTGAATTAGTTGCTCAAGTAAAAGCAAAAAACCCAACTGTTGAATGTATCATTTTAAGCGGCTATGATGATTTTAAATTTGCCCAGCAGGGGATGCAAGTTGGTGTGAGTAATTATTTATTGAAGCCGGTTGATGAAGAAGAAATCGTGAATACATTTAAAAAATTAAGTATTCGTGCAGCAGAGAAACAGCAAGAACAGAAAATAATCCAACAACAGGTTTACTATCAGTTGCTCGAAAATCCAGATGAAGTCGATCTCACAACCGTACTGCCAAAGTTAGGGGCAGAGATGGCGTATTATCTGTTCTGTGCTCGGACACTGCCACAGTTAGCAGCTAATCAACAATTGATGATGCAGTGGCTTTTCGAACAGCCAAAACAGATTGGTATATGTTGGTTTCCAAAAACAGCAGCCAATCAGGTGAAACAGTATTTAACTTTAGGGGATGTGCAAATTATTAGTTCACTAGGACAGACAGCAGCAGATTTTCACACATGTTTTGCTAGCTTACATGAAGTCGTCATCTTTGATGAAAGTCAAACAGTTATTTGGGAAGAGCTTGAAACACAGACGTTTGACTTTGTTCAAGCACTCGAACAAATTACAAAATTTCAAAACTTGCTGATTCAAGATGATCGGGAAAAACCGACAGACATAATAATGGCGGAACTGAATAATACATATACAAAATCAGAGTTTGAAAATCTCGCCTTACTATATGTAATTGCCTTACAACAATTTGCCGCACATCAAAATCTCGATTTTCATGCTGAAAGCAATAAGATGGCCCCACAAATATTAGCAGAACTCAATAAATTACCATCTGGTCAAGCAGTTGTTGACCAATTATGCCAGTGGACAACAGAAATTCACGAACAGTTCCACCAAAAAATTACCAATTATACGCCGATTATTCGGCGAGTGATGACGATTATCGAACAAGAATATAACCAAGATATTTCACTCAAAACGCTAAGTCATAAGCTAAATATGAATGCCTCTTATCTTGGACAAGTATTTAAAGAGGAAGTCGGTACGAGTTTTAATTTTTATATCAATAAAATGCGCATGGAAAAAGCACAAGAATTACTGCTCAATAGCCATTTGAAAATTAATCAAATTGCTCAGCATGTCGGATTTCAAGATAATAGCTATTTTTATCGCAAGTTTAAAAGTCACTATGGCTACTGTCCAAATACAGTGCGTAAAAGTAAATAAAGTTGGCAAAAAGAAGAAGGTGGAGGAAATTCCACCTTTTTTTGCACAAAAATGCAATTCGTGAAAAAAATCCAATAAACCTATAATTTATCAAATATACATGATAGCGATTTCAAATTATACTAAGTTTAGAAAGGTTGAAAGGAGGAAAAAAAGTGTTTAAGAAACAAATAAGAACGTTTAAACGAAATCAAACGTTATTCATGCTGACAATCCCAGCAACAATTTGGTATGTCATCTTTGCGTACTTACCAATGATTGGGGTGTTATTAGCATTTAAACGCTATCGTGTGAATGGGGGATTCTTCACGAGCTTATTTACAAGTGAGTGGGTTGGATTTGATAATTTCAAATTTTTATTTTCAAGTAGTGATGCTTGGTTAATTACCAGAAATACAGTGCTTTATAATATTGTGTTTATTGTTTTAGGGGTAGTCATTCCAATTTTATTAGCAATTGGAATCAATGAATTATTGAATAAACGATTAGCCAAATTTTATCAAAGTATGCTCTTCTTACCATATTTTATTTCTTGGGTTGTTGTGAGTTACTTTGTGTATGCATTCTTGAGCCCAGAATCAGGATGGATTAATGGGATTATTGAACAAATGGGTGGCAATCCGGTTTCCTGGTATTCCGAAGTCAAGTATTGGCCATTTATCATTATTTTCATGGGTGTTTGGAAAACGCTCGGATATAACATCGTTGTTTATCTCGCAGCAATTTGTGGAATTGATCAGACGTATTATGAAGCAGCGATGCTCGATGGTGCAACGAAATGGCAACAAATTCGCTATATTACAATTCCATTATTGAAACCAGTTATTATTATTCTCTTCATTTTAGCGGTTGGTCGAATCTTCAGTGCTGACTTTGGTCTTTTCTACCAAGTAACACGCGATTCAGGTGCACTCTACTCAGTAACGAATGTTATTGATACTTATGTTTACCGTGGATTAATGACACTTGGTGAAGTCGGAATGAGTTCAGCAGCAGCATTATACCAATCAGGTGTTGGTTTCATCTTAATTATTATTACCAATGCTATTATCAAAAAAATCGATAGAGATCAAGCCTTATTCTAGGCTGAAAGGAGGTTACTATGGCGAGAGCTATATCACCAATGCAAGATATTCATTCAATTGGGAAGAATCCCAATCGAATTTTAAATGTTATTTTTATCGCCCTGGCTTTCTCGTGTATTATTCCATTTATCTTTATTTTGATGATTTCAATTTCATCAGAAGATTCAATTAAGGAGTTTGGATATCAATTTATCCCACAAGCCTTTAGTTTAGAGGGGTATAAATACGTCATTAGTGGGAGTGACCAATTAATGACATCGTACATGGTTACGATTACCGTAACAATACTAGGAACGCTTGGAGGACTCTTCCTCATTTCAACATATGCATATGCGTTATCACGACGTGATTTTGCTTACAAACGTTTCTTTACCGTGATTGCCGTGATTCCGATGCTCTTTGGCGGTGGAATGGTCGCCAACTATATGATTGTTTCACGGTTCTTAGATATTAAAGATACAATTTTTGCCTTAATCCTACCAATGATGATGAACTCAACGTATATGTTTGTTTTGAAAAGTTTCATCACTTCATCAGTACCAGATGCAATTGTCGAATCAGCAAGAATCGACGGGGCGTCGGAGTGGCGCATTTTCTTCCGTGTCGTGATGCCAATGGTTGTTCCAGGGCTAGCAACAATTGCCCTCTTCCTTGTACTTGGGTATTGGAATGATTGGATGAATGCCATGCTTTACATTGAAACCGATAAACTGATGCCATTGCAATATTTATTGATCAGGATTGAAAATAGTATGAGCTTCCTGGCTGATAATGCTGCCCAAATGGGTGTCACCGGAATTGAAGCTGCCGCTAACTTACCGAAAGATTCGGCAAAAATGGCAATTGTTGTTTTATCTACAGTTCCAATATTATTTGCCTATCCGTTCTTCCAGAAGTATTTTGTGAAGGGGTTAAACCTCGGAGCAGTTAAAGAATAAATCAAAAGCGTTAAAAAAGAGAGGAATTATATTATTATGTACTATGTATTAGAGAGAATTCAAAAAATTTGTGACGATTTAAAAGATTTACAGTATCGTGAAAAAGTAAAAATTAGTGAATATCAAAAACACGAAGGAAATTTTAAAAATTTAACTGATTTAGCACAACGAGCGACAACGGAAGGTTGGCAGACATTTACAACTGGCGAACTTTGGGGTGGCTATGATCAACATTGCTGGTTTACATCATCAGTTACAGTGCCGGAGCATTTTGCTGGGCAACCATTAGTACTCGAATTTTACACATTTGATGAAGGTTGGGATGCGACAAACCCACAATTCATGCTCTATATCGATGGAGTTCACGTTCAAGGATTAGATATTAACCACCGCGAGTACGTTTTAACAGATGCTGCTGAAGCCGGTAAAACATATACAATCGATTTACATGCGTATAGTGGATTAAATGATAAACAGGCAACATTACATGGTGTGCTTGCAGTACTTGATCGCCCAGTTCGTGATCTTTACTATGATTTACAAGTACCAATTTGGGTATGTGAAAAACTTGAAAAAGAAGATAAGCGACGCATTGATATGCTGACAACACTCAATGATGCGATTAACTTACTCGATTTCCGCAAAGTTCGCAGTGAAGCCTTTGATATGAGTGTCGAAGCAACGCATGAATTTTTAGCCAAAAATTTCTATGATGAAATGTGCGGCCATAGTGAAACAATTGCTACTTGTATCGGGCATACACATATTGATGTGGCCTGGCACTGGACAGTTGCACAAACACATGAAAAAACTGGACGGAGTTTTGCGACCGTTTTATCATTGATGAACCAATATCCAGAATATAAATTCATGTCAAGTCAACCGCAGTTATATGAATTTTTAAAACAAGACTATCCAACACTCTATGCTCAAGTGAAAGAGCGTGTTGCCGAGGGTCGCTGGGAACCAGAAGGAGCAATGTGGCTTGAAGCTGACTGTAATGTGACTTCAGGTGAATCACTTGTGCGACAAATTCTTTTCGGAAAACGCTTCTTCAAAGAAGAATTCGGAGTGGATAATAAAGTGTTGTGGTTACCAGATGTATTTGGTTACTCAGCAGCACTCCCACAAATTATGAAAAAAACCGGAATTGAATATTTCATGACAACAAAAATTGCTTGGAACCAATTCAATAAAATTCCGTATGATACATTTAAGTGGCGCGGAATCGATGGTACGGAAATTTTGACACATTTCATTACGACGAAAGATCCGTATCAAGAGAAAGATTCGTTCTTTACAACATATAATGGCAACTTACACCCAGGAGCAGTGATTGGTGCTTGGGATCGCTATCAACAGAAAGCCTTAAATAATGATGTGATGATTAGTTATGGTCATGGTGATGGTGGTGGAGGACCAACATACGAAATGTTAGAAGTTGGTCGCCGGTTAGAAAAAGGGATTCCAGGAGCACCACGTGTGCAACAAGGACATAGTTTGGATTACTTTAAACGCCTTGATGAAAAAGTGGGGACAAATCCAAAGCTGCCAACATGGGCAGGGGAACTCTATCTTGAGTATCACCGCGGAACATATACATCAATGGCACGTAACAAACGTGACAACCGGAAAAGTGAGCAAGTGTACCAAGCTTTAGAGAAAATGAATAGCTTCGCAATGTTACACGGAAAAACATACCCACAAGAGCAAATCAATAAACATTGGAAAACAATTTTATTGAACCAATTCCATGATATTTTACCTGGGACATCAATTAAACCAGTATATGATGTCACGGCAGAACAATATGCAGAAATTTTAGCCGATGGTCGTCAAATGCTAGATGAAGCAATTGATTATATTGGGACAAACATTCCAACACAAGCGCAAACATTATTAGTGACAAATACATTATCATTTGATCGTGATGACGTTGTTGAATTTACTGCACCAGAAGGAATGACAACATTCCATTTAGTTGATGGTGAAACATCAATTCCATGTCAACAAACACATAAAGGCACATATGTAGCTTTCGTACATAACATTCCGGCAAATGGTTATAAAACACTGGAATTTGTCGCCGGAGCAACAGCAGTAGCACCAGCAACAATTGCGACACCAACACAATTAGAAAATCAATATTTCGCGATTACTTTAGATGAAGTTGCCGAAATGACATCAATTTTTGATAAAGCAGCACAACGTGAAGTATTAAAACCAGGTCAAAAAGGAAATCAAATCCAAGCCTTTGAAGATAAACCAATGTTCTGGGATAACTGGGATATCGATATGTACTACACGGAAAAAATGTGGCCAGTAACTGATGTCCAAGCAATTGAAGTTATTGAACACGGAAGTGTGCGTAGCGTCCTACGGATTGAACGTAAATTTGTTGATTCAACGATTATTCAAGATGTGATTATTTATGCCAACTTACCAAAAATCGATTTCCAAACATTCGTTGATTGGAAACAAAGCCAAGTGTTATTAAAAGCTGCTTTCCCAGTTGCGATTAATACAAATAAAGCAACATATGAAATTCAATACGGAAACTTAGAGCGTCCAACTCACAAAAACACATCATGGGATCAAGCCCGCTTTGAAGTATGTGCGCATAAATGGGCAGATGTTTCTGAGGGAGCTTATGGAGTCAGCTTATTAAATGAAAGTAAGTATGGTCATGATATCATTGATGGGAATATGCGATTAACACTCTTAAAATCAGGAACAATGCCACACCCAACAACAGATCAAGAAGAGCACTTCTTTACATATTCATTACATCCACATGCGAATGGATGGCAAGATGCACAAACAGTTGAATTGGCGGAAATGCTGAATGTTCCATGTCAAACACAAGTCTTAGCAGCGCAACAAGAAGGAACATTACCACAAGTATTTAGTTTGTTAGCAGTCGATCAAGCCAATGTCTTAATCGAAGTGATTAAAAAAGCTGAAGCCGATGATTCAATCATCGTCCGGATGTATGAAAATAGCAATAAACAAACAACGACACTTTTAACAAGTGGCTATGAAATTGTTGAAGCATATGAAACAGACATGCTTGAAGTCAATGAAACGAAATTGGATGTTGATGGTGCAAGAGTTGCCCTGACATTCAAACCATTTGAAATCAAAACAGTACGTGTACACTTAAATAAATAACCAAAATCGTGAGGAGAGCTTCTAATCACTAGGGGCTCGCCAACGAAGCTAAATTCATAAAACGGGGGAAACAAACATGAATTTTAAAAAGAGTCTTTGGTCAACAGCAGCAATTGCGTTAACAGCAACAACATTACTAACAGGATGTGGTGCCAGTGGCACAGCAACAAGTGGGAGTGAAGGTGGCGTAACCAATTTAACATGGTATGTCATTGGATCACCACAACGTGATACAGCAACTGTCCAAGAAAAAATTAACGAATATACATCCGAAAAAATTGGTGTCACAGTCGATATTAAATCCGTTGATTTTGGTGATTATAACCAAAAGATGCAAGTTGTCTCAAGTTCGGGGGAACCATATGATCTTGCATTTACAGCCGCTTGGGCGAATGATTATCTTGTGAATGCACGTAAAGGCGCATTTCTACCAATTGATGACTATTTAACAACAACAGAAGGACAAGAGCTATACGAAACAATCGATGCACGTTTCTGGGAAGGAGCGAAAATCGGTGGGGAAACGTATGGGGTCCCAACTCAAAAAGAAATTTCAGCAGCACCAATGTGGGTGTTCACGAAAGAGTATGTTGAGAAATATGACATTCCTTATGAAGATATTCACACCTTACAAGATTTAGAACCGTGGTTACAACTGATTAAAGATAATGAACCAGGAGTAACACCGTTATATGTTTCACGTGATTTTTCAACACCATCTTCGTTTGATTTATTATTAGAGCCACTCGGAGTCGCGTTGAATAGTGAAGGTGAATTAAAAGTTGAAAATATTTTCGAAACACCAGAAAAAGTGCAAGCATTAGAAACAATGCGTGATTGGTACCAAAAAGGTTTAATCAATTCTGATGGAGCAACTGCTGGAGATGATAAATCAATTAAACGTTTTGTGACAAAAGGTGATGGGCAACCATATGCTGATGTTATTTGGTCAAAAGATTTAGGTTATGAAGTTGTCACGTCAGAAATCATGCAACCAGTGATTACAAACGCGAGTACAACTGGTTCATTAACAGCTATTTCTGCAACATCAGAACATCCAGAAGAAGCATTTAAGTTTTTACATCTCTTGAATACAGATGAGTATTTACGGAACCTTGTGAACTATGGTATCGAAGGTACGCATTATGAAAAAGTAAATGAAACGCAAATCAAATTATTGCCAGAACAAAAAAATTATTCAATGCCTTACTTTGCACTAGGAAATATGTTTAATACGTATACGTTAGAAAACGAACCAGTTACAAAGTGGGAAGAATTTGTTGAATTCAATAATTCAGGAATCACATCACCAGCACTTGGGTTTAAATTTGATCCAACACCAGTTCAAACTGAAGTCGCTGCGTTCCGTAATGTGCTTGATGAATTTGGCGCACCGTTAAATACGGGAACTGTTGATACAACAGACTACTTAAAGAAATTAAATGATAAACTCAAATCATCAGGAATTGACAAAGTGAAAGAAGAAATGCAACGTCAACTCGATGAATGGGTAGCAGAAAATAAGTAAGGAGTGAAATCAATGGCAACATTAGTCTATGACTTTGGTGGCACAGCGATTAAACTCGGTTTATTTGAAGGAGAGGAGTTGAAGCTGCATACGCAGTTCCCAACTCCTTCAACTTTTGAAGAATGCCAAGCGTTGTTAATGAAGTCGATTACAAAATATGAACAGGAATATGGAATTGAAGGAATCGCCTTAAGTATGCCGGGTGCCGTGGATACGAAAACGGGAATAATTGGTGGTGCAAGTGCGATTCCATATATTCATAACTTTGAGTGGTATCCATTTTTTCAAGAAATTTTACCAGTACCAGTCAGTATGAACAATGATGCTAACTGTTCGGCATTAGGTGAAGTGTACTATGGCAGTGCTACTGGAAGCCAAGATGTCTTGTTTATCGTCATTGGGACGGGAATTGGTGGTGCCATCGTCAAAGCTGGTCAAATTCATAGCGGTGTTCATTTGCATGGTGGTGAGTTTGGTTATATGATTCACAATCGTGAGACAATGCAAATTTGGAGCGAGCAAGCTTCAACGCATGCACTAATCAAAAGAATCCAACGACTGAATCCGACAATTCAGACAGGTGAACAAGTATTTGAATTTGCCAAAGAGAATCAAGAAATTAGTGCTGAAGTGGCTGCTTGGTATCACGATTTAGCACTTGGTATTTATAATTTACAGTATAGTTTTGATCCAGAGTGTATCGTCATCGCTGGTGGTGTGAGTGAACAAGCAGAGTTTCAAACACATCTTGAACAAGCCATTACGCAAATTCTCGATCATGTTGGGATTGCAACAGTTGTGCCAACAATTAAAGTTGCTGCCAATGGGAATCGTTCGAATTTGTACGGAGCCTATGCCTATCACCAACAAGTTCATCATTTAATGTAGAAGGAAGCTGTCAATGCCCTGACAGTTTGTGATAAATTACCCCAATTGAATTTTTTACCCCTTGAAAATTCAGTTACTCTCCAATAAGATAGAATTTGCTGGGTGCACAAAAAAGAACGCCAATGTAACAAAGTTACATCCTTAGGAGGCGATTTCTGATGAAAAAAACAAGTAAATGGTTGTTAGAGTGGATCATTCCACCGATTGCTGATGAAACGACACCAAAGCCAGTGCGGCTGTGGTTATTATTTCACGCGGAAACACTATTTTGTGCCTTTCACTTTTAGGAAGTCCGTACCCAGCTCCTAATGTGGACGACGCGTAGCGGGTCCCAAAGGAAGCACCTCATTCAATGCGAGTGAGGTGCTTTTTTATGCATAAAAAAAGGAGCTGGCGAAGCCAACTCCGGATGATTATTCAACATCAGGGAGCACATTTGTTTCAGCTAAGGCTTTGAACCAAAGACCAGAACGTTTGACAGTGCGGGTTTGAGTTGCTAAATCGAGAGCGATGAGACCGTAGCGATTTTTATACGCATTCAACCACGACCAGTTATCAATGCCTGTCCAAACATGATAACCAACACAATTTGCTCCGGATGCGAGAGCTGAGGCTAAGGCCGAAAGGTGATCATGAAAAAACTGGATGCGATAAGTATCTTGAATTTGACCAGTTTCATCAAGAAAACGTTGTTCATTTTCAACACCCATGCCATTTTCAGCAACATACCACCGCGGATTCCCATAGTCATTTTTTAAACGAATCGCTAAATCAAACAGGCCTTGAGGATAAATTTCCCAGCCACGATACGGATTCATGATACGCTCGGGCCACTCGTAATGAGCAAAATATGTTTCGGGCATGAGTTGTTCGGGTTGATGAGTTGGTGCTTGAACACGACGCGGTTGATAGTAGTTGACACCTAAAATATCAACAGTATTTTCGGCAATGATTGCTAAATCGTGCTCGGTGTAATTTGGGAGAGCATCATGAGCTTGCAACAGATCCACTAATGGTTGTGGGAATGTGCCTTTTAAAGCCGGGTCTAAAAACGAACGATTGAAGAAACAATCGGCAATCAAGGCGGCTTGTTTATGCTCAGGACTCAGATCTTTTGGATAAATTGGTGATAAATTGACGATAATGCCAATCTCACCGGGAAATTTTCCGGAACGAAAAGCAGCAACGGCACAGGCATGGGCAAGAGCGAGGTGATAGCCAACTTGAGCTGCACGTTTGCTATCAACAACGGCAGGATAGTGGAATTGATAGAGATAGCCACACTCAACAATGACAATCGGCTCGTTAAAAGTAAACCAATGAGCAACTAAATCACCAAACAGAGAGAAACACGTTGACGCATAGGTAGCAAAGGCAGAAACAACATGCCGGTTTTCCCAACCACCAAGATTTTGCAACGGCAGTGGTAAATCAAAATGGAACAAATTAACAAAAGGTTCAATCCCAACTTCATGCATTGTGGTGAAGATATCGCGATAAAAAGCTACTGCTTGCTCGTTGATTTCACCAGTCCCTTCCGGGAATATGCGCGACCAGCTAATTGAAAGACGTAATGAATTTAAGCCAATTGAGCGTAATAAACGTAAATCTTCACGATAGTTTTTCGCAAATGTTGATGTTGTTTGTGGACCAACCTGGTCAAAAAACAGCTCGGGATTTTCTTCAAACCAATAATCCCAAATATTTTGCCCTTTGCCATCATCTGGTAAGTGGCCTTCACTTTGTGGCGCTGAGGTTGCGCTCCCCCAATAAAAATTGTGTGGAAATGTATATTTCATCATCAGAACTCCTTTATGAGAAAAGTACGGTCCAAGAAATGTTGGACCGTACAGTAGTAGCGGTATTAATTGGCAATACCATTGACATCAATTGAATAAATACGAACGGCCGAGTCAGCACCTTGTGTTGGTTTGTTAATCGTAATTTTCACATAACGTGCACGATGAGCGGCAAATGTATCTGTTGTCTCAGCGGCAGTGTTTTTCTTCACTTCAACAATCGGAGCAAAAGCGACACCGTCAAGGCTCGTTTCGATCGTATATGACTGCGTATTCATATCAGGGCCTTCACCACCAGCTTCAGCGTGTGCCATGTAGACTTCGCTAATCAGTGTTTCTGCACCTAAATCAATGGTAATGTCATGTGGAGCTGGGCCAACAGCACACCATTTAGTTGATAAATCGCCGTCAAGAACGAATTGTGGTGCCTCACCATCATGAATGAAGCTAGAAGCAGTTGCCGTTTTTCCAGCAGAGACACTCGTGATCGTAGCAGCAGCAGGATCAACAGTAATTAAATCAATAATTTCGCGGGTATCCTCACCTTTCTCATTTTTGGAAATGAGTGTGACAGGATACGTACCTGGTGTTGAATAGGTAACAGTTGGTTCGGTATCAGTCGATGTTTCGACATCACTACCTGGCAGCAACCATGAAAATTCGGTACTTGTTTGCGAACTTAAATTTGAGAAGGTGACAGTTTCACCGGGAGCAACAAGCGTTTGACTCGCTTTGAAATTTGCTTTCGGTAACGTGTTATCTGGCCAAGTCAACGTTGTAATTTGTTTCTCACCGCGTTCGTAATTGGCATTGAGTGCGTAAACAGCAAACTGTGTTTCATTTCCGGTTTCTGCACGTTGAAGTGCATTCACAAAGAAAATATCATTCGGCGTTGCTCCTAAGAATGAGAGTGAACCATCTGGATTTTCGCGATAGACTTCGTAAAGTTTTGCATCAGCAACTGGCTCGAAATCAAGCGTTACACCAGCAAACATATCATCCTCTTCGAATAATTGATCTGTGATTGTGATCGCAGACATATCGAGTGTTGGCACTTTTGCATCTGTTGTCAATGCCAGTTTTCCAAGATTGAAGCTGAGTTTGTTTACTTCGGTATCAGCACTTACTTTAAGGCTCACAGTCGCCAATGTTTTTCCACTGTATGGACTTAAATCATACGTTAAGGTTGACCACGATTCTGTGATGGTCTCACCAGTAATTGTGGCAGTTTCGCCATCCGCAAAAGTTAAGACAAGATCAACAGTGATTGGATTATTCGACTGCAGAGAAATGCTCGCAAGTGCCGACTCCGGGATTGCGGCTTGGGCACTATATAAAGTCCAATAAGAAGGCATGTTTGCTTCTAAGTTTCCTGTGACTTTTAAACTATTTCCCCCGTAAAAGGCATTAGCATAATCAATTGAAACACCTAAATTATTGGTACCTTCGTGTGTCCAGAGCCAACGATAGGTTGGTAGTACATCAGCAAGACTGCGGTTGTTCCAATCTAACAAGGATACTTGTTCACCATCAATAAAATAGTTATAACCATTTCCCACGTTGAAGTGAGTTTGGAATGGGAATTGGGTCAACACCGAACGTTCAGCAACATAGGTAGAAATACCACGCCATTGCGTACCTGTTGTTTCAGTTAAAAGTGCTGGATTTTGGAATTCATTGACCCAGAAACGATTTTCTTTCATTTCAAAATCATCGGGTGATTCTGATGAAGCGTAAGACCAACTCGGACTGTACAGACCTAAAGATGTCTGTGTCGTATTTCCTTTTTCAAAGAGTTCCCATTTGACAGGCGTTGAGAACCCTTCGGCTTGAACATCAATTCCAGCATAGAGTTCATACGGATCAAAGCCAATTTGCGTTGCTAAGGTATTGGTTTGTTCGAGTAATTTTTCCGGTGCTAATTTATCGGTTGTCCACCAAAAGTTTAAAAACATGCTGTCAGCAATTTGTTCTTTGTTTTCATCCATCAAGAAGAATTGATTTTCTGCTGTTAAGGCATTTTGCCAATCCATTTCTCCCGACTCTGTCATTGAGTCATACCACATAATTTCTAATGATGGTGAGTCAGCTTTAAAAGCTTTGATGAAAGCTTGCATTTTTTTTGCATGTTCGGCTGTCAAAGGGGCTTCATCAGTTGATTCCGTTTCTTGATTGATAAACCAGCCTTCGAAGCCGTACGTTTCAGCAACTTCAATTAATTTGGGAATAATTGGAAAGTCACCATTCGCATCTTGTTCCAAAAATAAATCGAGCCACTCCATTTTCCCGCCATGAACAGTCATTGGGAAAAAGATTGTTCCTAAAACCGGTACGCCGTTTTTATGGGCAACATCAATGACATCAGCACTTGGAGGAACAATAATTCCTTCGCCTGCTGACCCGCCCCAATACACGAGTTTATCAACATACTGCCAATACGAAAACGTGTTTGAACGGAAAGATGTACTACCTTGGGCTGGATTCCCACTCGTGCTCGTATTCATCATCGAAATAGCTACTAAATTGGTGTCATGATTTTGTTTGTCATGCAACAAAGGTAAAGCAGCTTTGTCAACACGAGGAATGAGTGGCTGGCTACTCACATTAAATGCTGTTGTCTCTGCTGTGGTTGGATCCCATTCAAGTAATTCATCAGGATACCAGTGCGGTGCAAGCGGTTGATTACTCATTTTCAAAGTTGTACCTTCTTCGGTCACCTGGAAAGTTTGATTGGTTTGCGTAGCAGTCCCAGTCGTACAGGCACTGAGCAGTGTTGTTGCACCGAAGATGCAAGCAAACGAAACCCCAATTTTTTTGTTCATTATTTATTTCCTCCTTTTTTTGGCGAATCAAGGAAAACGCTTTCCCTCAATCGTGTTAATTGTATCATGGGGAAAAAACAACGATAAGTGGAGCTATTGTAGAAAAACTGGAAAAATCGCAGAATTTTGAATAATTCCTTCTAACGAGTGCAAAATCGATAAATCATGGGGATGAGATATTCTTTTTAGGTACGGGAATTGATGCGAAATTGTCGAGTAAGCCTGTGATTGCTGCTCTTTTTTTGTCGGGAAACTGAAACTTGGAAAAAAATGAGTAATAAATGTGAAAAAGGTAATGAAAAGGTTAACTAGGCGGAAAAAGGTCGTTTTTTTGATGAGGAAGTTCGTCAGGAAATTCCTTTCACTTTGCTGAAATGTGAAAAAACCTTTATTTTTGATACCGCTATCAGCTACACTATAAACGAGAAAAGAAGGGGGAATTACAACATGAAAAAAACTTTAAAGATGCTAGCCGTTGGTGCATTAGCGGTTACAGCATTGCCACTGACAACATTTGCACAAATTGGGGAGCAGCAACCAGGGCAAGTGCAACTCTATAGCTTTGATAAAACAACAGGAGCCTACGACTTTAATAAGCCAATTCAACATAATATGAAAACAGATGGAACGGGGCAAGATGTTTTCATTCCAGAAACGGCACAAGCTGAAAAAGCAGAATTCCGCTCTGCTTGGACCGCAACGGTATTAAATTTAGATTTCTTAACAAATATGGATAAAGGTGGAATTACGGAAGAAGTATTTAAAGCTGAATTTGAAAAATTGATTGATGCCCATGTTGAGAATGGCTTTAATGCAATGATTTTCCAAGTGCGACCTAAATTAGATGCATGGTATCCATCGGAGCTCAATCCATGGTCAGAATATTTAGTAGGGACACAAGGAGCGACACCGGCATTTGGTGATTTCGATCCAATGGCCTATATGGTTGAGCGTACACATGAAGCGGGAATTGAATTCCATGCGTGGTTTAATCCGTACCGTGTCAGCAATAATACGGGTGAATTAGATGACTTAAAAACAACAGAGCAAATTATGAGTGAACAAAAGTTAGCTGATACGAACTTTGCCGTACAAAATCAAGATTTAACCTTTAAATTTGCTGGTAAAGTGTATTTAAATCCAGGTGAGCCTGCAGTGCAAGATTATGTTGTCGACAGCGTGATGGAAGTTGTTGAAAAATATGATATTGATGGTGTCCACTTCGATGATTATTTCTACCCATATAAATCATCAGGTTTAAAATATGTCCGTGATGAAAATGGCGCAATTGTCACTGATGAAAATGGAAACTGGGTGTATGAAAAAGATACTGCCGGGAAACCAGTCAAAGAAGATTTATTGTTTGAGCACTTTACGATTGATGGAACAACACCATTAGACCAAGCAACATATGAAAAATATGGCAATGGGATGGAAATCAATGATTGGCGTCGTCACAATATCGATACGTTAATTGAACGTCTCAATAACGAAATTGATGCGCATAATGAAGCGAGCGATTTAACGACAGATAGCTATGTTAAATTAGGAATTAGTCCATTTGGGATTTGGGGTCATGCCTCACATCCGGAAACACCAGAAGGATCAGATACACCGTTAGGGTCAACATCAAGTTATCTTGACTTTGTTGATACGAAGAAATGGGTAGAAAATGAATGGTTAGACTATGTTATTCCCCAAATTTACTGGTCATTCCAACAGACAGCAGCACCGTATGCTGAATTAGTTGATTGGTGGGCAAATACAGTTGAAGGAACGGATGTACAACTATATATTGGTCATGCAAACTATAAATACTACAATACATGGGATTCAACGTTTGGAAATCCCGAAGAGATTATCAACCAAATTCGCTTTAACTCAATGTATGATACGGTAAAAGGAAGTGCCTTCTTTGCATTAAAAGATTTTGTGAATGATCGAAATCCAAACTGTACAAGTAAACCAGATGCGTGTGCACTTGCGAAAGAAGCTGCCGAATTAGTGAAAGCAGAATATTTAGCAAAACCAGCGATTATGCCAGTTGATCCAACGCAAGCAGCATTAACACCGGATGCAACGCCAGTGTTCAATGTCCAACAAACACAAACTCAATTAACATGGGAAGATACAGCAACATCTTCAGCAAAAGCATATTTAATTTATGCGGTGAATGAAGCAAGTGGTGATGTGACAGCAGTCGAAAACTTAGTCGGGAAAGTTACACGTAATGGTGCAACACAACTAAGCTATGAGTTGCCAGAAACAACGACAGCAACACACTACTATGTAAGTGCTGTCAATGGTGCGAGTGAAGAAACAAAAGCAGTGTCAACAAATAACGTACCAACATTTGTCGGTGTTGACGATGTGACACTTGAGCGAAAAACGAGCTTTGACGCACTTGCGGGTGTGACAGCAACCGATATTGAAGATGGTGATTTAACAGCAGCTATCGTTGTAAATAGTAAAAAAGTCAATGTCAATAAGCCAGGGACATATGAAGTATCATATAGTGTCACTGATGCCGATGGAAATGAAACGACAGTCATTCGTCAAGTTACAATTTTAGAAAAAGAGAAACCAAATAAAAATTAAGTAACAAATAAATCACTACAGATAAAATGAGAAAAGCACGCCAAATGAGGCGTGCTTTTAAATTTACCATTATTCAAATTGTTCGCGGTATTTTTCAAGACGAGCTTTTAAAAAGTGCTCACGGCGAAAGGCAATAATATCACGGAGATGAGCCACAAACATCGGCGTGAGTAATGAGGGATCAAGATGTAAAGTAAAGCCATCAATATCACCACTGAAAAAGCCTTGACCGGAGTTTTTAAAGGCATTAATCGGATTGTTGGCAGTACGAACATAATCGGCTTCTTTCCATTCGGAAAAAGGTTTGGATTTTTTATTCCGAGTTAAATCAATTAAATGGGCTGGAACCGAATAAAATTGATGGAATGAACGAATAATATCTTCCCGAGTAATTGTCGTTTTGATAGTATCATTATCGATAAAGGCTTGGAGCAATGGTAATTTATACAGCTGTGTCATGGTCGTTGTTTCCATAAGATTAAAAAATGTTTCAGCTTGTGTACCAACTAAGGCTAATTCTTCAGGACTTAATTCATTTTTATCGGCAAAGAAAGCTAAGTGTTGGCGTAAAGGACCCATCCGCATTTTCAAAAATTGGACCATCATCTCATCATCAAGATAACGATACGTTTCAGTTCGACTTGGGTGTTGAAATTGCGAAGCAGTCATGACATCTTCCCACTGAAGATAAACATTTTCGAGTGCTAAATCTTGCAGAACATGTTGTGAACGTTTGGCTTTTGCCATTTCTTTCATCAGATTTACGACTTCAAAATCAAAATTGACATTACAGCCTTCGGGGAAGGTCGGAGTTGTTAAACTTTTTTCAACATTAGTATTTTTAGGCTGGAAATTTCCAGCTAAAACTTGAGGTAAAAATTCAACGTCGCGATAGTTACCAATGAAGTCGAGGACAATCACTTGTTGCTTGTCAGTACTCTTGCGTAAGCCACGGCCGAGCTGTTGTAAGAAAATCGTCACCGATTCAGTTGGGCGTAAGAAAAGCAGCAAGTCAATATGAGGAACGTCAACGCCTTCGTTGAACATGTTGACACTGAAAATAATATCAATACTTTTATCGTTCAACCGTTCAATCGCTTCTTGACGAGGCATGAAATACCGGCTAGATTCTTCACCACTATAAGTAGCAAAGGCTTTGATACCTTGTTTGCTAAAATATTCCGCCATTTCGAGGGCATGGTTACGGCTCACACAGAAGCCAAGGGCAGTTCGGTTTTGGTATGGTAAATAGTGTTTGAAAATTAAATCGGCCCGCTTTGATTTGCGGAAAGCTTCTTCCAAGGCAAGCGTGTCATAGTGAGCACTTGTTCTTTTGACGTCATTATAATTTGTTGGATCATAAATTCCGTAATAAGTAAACGGTGCAAGCCAGTCGCGTTCAATTGCTTCCGGAAGACGAATTTCATAGACAACATTATAATCACACAGAGCAAAGACATCACGGTTGTCCATCCGTTCAGGTGTTGCCGTTAAGCCGAGTAAGAACTTTGGTTGAAAGTGTTCAATGATTTTCTGATAAGATGGCGCCGAAGCGTGGTGAAATTCATCAACAATCACATATTCAAACGCATCAGGATCAAATAAATCTAATCGATTCGATAAGGTTTGGACCGTCGCAAATAAATGATCGACAGCACCATCTTTTTGAGCACCATAATAAAATCCTTGGGTTTTTTCAGGCATGACATTCGCAAAGGTTTGGGCAGCTTGTTTTAAAATATCTTCTGTATGAGCAAGAAACAAGACATTGGCAAAGTGAGTACTATCAAAAGCAGCGAGATACGTTTTTCCAATTCCCGTTGCAGCAACAATTAAGCCTTTATCAAAGCCGTCAATCCGAGTTTTTTGTAATTGGTAAAGCGCTTCGATTTGAGCACCTTTTGGTTGTGGTAAAGCATATTGTAGTGATTCTTCACTTGCGAGTTGCTCTTGTTGTGGAACGACTTTGGCAATTCCATCAATTAGTTGAATGGTCGGTGTCATTTTTGGTAAGCGATGTTGCCGAGCATATTGCCGCAAGAGTTCATCGGTTGCGACTAAGGCTTCAGCAAACAACGTTTCGAATTCGTGTTGAAAAGCATCAAAATCAACTTGATGTTCGTGACGATAAAAACGATAATTCCATTCAACAGCATTCGTTAAAGCTGATTTTGAAATGTTAGACGAACCAATGTACATCGTTCCACCGTTTTCACTCGAAAATAGGTATGATTTGGGGTGAAAAGAGTCAGTACCATTATAGATTCGAAGCTCAAATTGTGTCTCTGGTAAAGCCAAAAATGCCTGTTTTAAGAGATACAGTGCCTCAGGTTCAGTAATATTTAAATAAATTCCTGTCAGGACGCGAATTTTAACACCACGTTGGGCAGCCGTTACGAGTTCTTCCAGCAATAACTTAATTCCACTGACTTTTAAAAAGGAAACAATGATATCGATGTTTCCCGTTGCGGCTTGAATTTCAGTATGAAGGTGAGGCAACAGATAATTATCGCGACCAGTAATACTATTATTCATGATCATGAACTTCCACTAAAAAGATTTTTTCGGCAAAACCACCACGTTTTTCGGCTTTACGAGCACGAATTAATTCTAATTCCGCAGGGGAACTCTGATGAACAGTCGTTAAGGCATGTAATAATTCTAATAAATCAGCTAACTCTTCAAGTGCCTCAGTATCATTGTCAGTAGCCAAATATTCAGCTAACTCCTCATGGAGTTTTTTTTGTAATTCTTGACGATAACTAGCATCATCTAAAATTTTCGTCTCACATGTTTTGTTATCAGCTTCGATAATTGCTGGGATTAAATCACGGACAAGTTTATTATAAATAGGCATATAAAGCCCTCCCTTTTATTTATATATCAACTTTAGTATACCTGAAATAAAGGAGAAAATTCAATGACAGAAGTAAGTAGTCAGATCTTGTCAGATGATTTAATCTGTGATCTAATAAAGTAAATAATAAAAAGGGGAATGGTTATGCAAAATAGTTATACAACATATATTCTGACATTTGAAGAATTGAACGCAAAAATTGTGAGTAAACAAATTACATTGCCAAAGTTTCAACGTAACGTTGTTTGGGGTAAACAAAAAATTATGAAATTAATTGAAAGTTTACAAAAAGGATATCCGTTTGGATCACTACTGTTATATAAAAAAGATGAAGAGAACTTCAAACTTATTGATGGATTACAGCGCTATAGTGCGATTTCAAAATATAGTAAAGAGCCAATGGAGTATCTTCCAGATTTTGATGAAAAGTTTGCAAAATTACAAGAAGATTTTTTAAAGTTGAAAGAAGAAAGTGGAAACAGCTATTCCGAAGCTGAATTTGAAAAAATAATTGAGAAAGTTCGAGAAAACGTTAAAAAATATAAACTCGAAAGTTCGACTACTTCACTAGTTAAACACGTGGATGATAAAGGGTTAGCGTTTGAAATGGTAGTAATTCTCGAAAAATGGATTCAAGAAATAAAAAATCAAATTAATTTTGCTGATTTGAAAATTCCTGTTATTTATTTTGAAGGAGATGAAGAGTCACTAACTGAAGTTTTTCAAAATATCAATGAAGGTGGGAAACCCTTGTCAAAATATGAAATTTTTGCTTCAGCATGGAGTGATTACGAAATTCAAGATTACAGTAATAGCGACATCATGCAAGTATTACGCCAACGTTATGCTGATTTGCAAGAAAAATTGGATGATTTAAGTCTTGATTTTGAATTTAATGATGAAGCAACAATTAATATTTTTGAATATTGTTTTGCGCTATCAAAATTAGTTGCAAATCAACTTTCAAAAGAGAGTCAGGCTTCAGAAACTGATTCGACTAAAATCGATACAATCGGATTTTCTTTGATTGCAGCAACGCTAGGGATAAAAAATAAAGAACTACATAAAATTGGTGATGTATTAAAAAATTGGACACCAAAGTCACTGAATGAATTTCAAAAGATTATCGTTGAAAATAGTGGAAGTGTAATGAATACTCTATATAATAAATTCAGCTATAACCAATATTATTTTCCGAAGAATATCAGTGAATTTCAATTAGTATCATTTATTGCAGCTCGTATTAAGATACAATACACAATTCAGCAGAATGGAAGTATTGCTGAAAATAATGAGTCAGAAGTAAAGCAAGAGTTAAAGGTATTTACGAAAAATATTGAATTGTATTTCTTGAAGAATCTAATTGAAAAAAACTGGGGTAATGCTGGAGATACGAAATTGGATGAGTCACTAGGATTGAATACTGAGAAACGTTATTTACTCTATTTAAGCGGAGTGGATGAAGAAGGATTGGTTCAGGCGTTCAATTCATATATGGAAGAACAAAAAAATACAAATCCGATTAGAGTTTCAGCGGAAGCAAAATGTTTGTTGGCTTGGTTGCAAACGAAGATTGATCAACATGAAGGAAATAGTAAACAGTTTGAAAAATATGATATTGAGCACATTGTTCCGAAACAAATCTTGCAAAAAAATAAATTGGAACTAGTGTCACCACTAGCAAATTTATGTATTTTACCGACGTATGACAATAGAAGTAAAAAAAATCAAACGTTATACGAGTGGACAGATCAAAGTGGGACACTATCAGTTGTTGAAGAAGATGTAGAGAAATATTTATATCCTTCAAAAACTGATATGAAATTTGTGAGCAATCATTTTCAACAATTAGATAACGAAATATACTTAGAGTTCTTGGAGCGTCGACAAAAAATTTTAGTTGAAAAATTTAGATACTATGTCCAAAAAATTTAGAGGTAGTAATATTTAATTTATCAGGTGCGAAAAAATTATGAGAGTATAAACGTAACAAATTTTCTTAATTTATGAACACACAAAGATCGATAGTCAGAAGCTATCGGTCTTTTTATTTTTACTTGGCGTGAAAAAATATTACTGTATCTATTTAAAAAATTCAACGACAGAAGTAAGTCGCTAGATCTTGTCAGCTGATTTAATTTGTGATCTAATTAGAAAAGAAGAAAAAAGGAGTGAAAAAATGGGAATGTTTCAATTTGCAAGGTTACAAAATATTGAAGAACATAACTTTCACAATGTGTTGGAAGATTTTTATAAAATGGGAATTCGTGGTTTAGTTCGCGAAAATTTACAAAACTCTTTGGATGCACGGTTGTCAAAAGATCAACCTGTAGTTGTGAAAATTACGTTTGGTGATTTAGCAGTCAACGATATTCCAGGAATTGACGAGCTGAAAGATCGGGTACAGTGTTTAGAGGGGAAAAACCAATATAGCCAAGCAACAATTAAGCGCATGCAAGAAGCGATGAAAGCCGAGGTTGTGCAATTCATTTCTTTTGAGGATTGTAATACCAAAGGGTTAAGAGGTGCCAAGAACGGTCAGAGTAATAATCCCGAAGATACGTTTGGTGTGTATGCTTACAGCAAAGGTGTCCATGGTGTCGAGGATGATCCCGAAAAAGAAAAAGTTCGTGGTGGTTCACACGGAATTGGAAAAATTGCTTCCAACAGTGCATCCGATATTTACCTGATGTACTTTGCCAATTGCGATGAACATGGTGAACAGCATATTGGAGGAACAATCCAATTAATTGAGCACCAATATCAACAAGCGTATTATCGAGCAACGGGATATTTTGCCCAAGCAAAAACGTATGGAGATGATCAAGTGCAAAAATTTCCCTACGAAAATAATTTCCACCATGTGTTTGCGAAAGATACACGTGGCCTGAAAATTATTGTGCCGTTTTTACGTGAAGGGTTTGCCGATGAAGTGGAAATGGTGAAAACCATTTGTGATAGCTTTTTAATTGCTATTCTGGAAAAGAAATTAGTCGTTGAAATCAATGATAAAGTTATTGATGATAAAACCATCCATATGTATTTAAGTGATGAGCAGTATTATCAGAATGAAATTTCCGAGATGAAGAAAGAATTTACGCCGCTGTATGCTCAAACATATACTAAAATTCCGGCGCAAAAAATTCAAATTAGTAATAGTGAAACCACATTTAATTTTGACTTGTACTTCACGTATGATGAGAAAATTCCGGTAGGAAGAATGGCGATTTTCCGAACTGTCGGTATGAAAATTTCTGATTACAAAGTTTTGAATAATGTTCGAAAGCCATTTAATGCGGTTTTGATTGGTGGTGCTGACGAAGATGTCTACTTGAAATCACTTGAAAATGAATCACATACCGATATCAGTGCGGATCATATTAAAGATGCCAAAACAAAACGTTTAGCGAGAAAGTTTTTAGCGAAATTGAATAGTGAGCTCGATCGCATTATTAAAGAAGAAATCAAAAAGCAAAATCCAGTCGATGGCATCATTGATACCTCGGATATTTTATATACAACCGAAATTCAATTTAAAAAACAAATTGAAAAAGCTTTAGGGACAGTCACGATTAATACGGGGAAAAAGATGATGAAAACCAACGATGCCTCAGCTCCAAAAAAGCAGACGAAAAAAGGTGGGAAAAATAAAAAAGCGCCGGCGTTACAGAAAAAGCCAAATCCCCCAAAGCCAAATTTAACGGAACGAGACGATGAGTTGAAAAAAGATCGTTACAGTGTCCAACCGAATCTCGTGAAGCGATTAATTGTCAATGGTAAGGAAATTATCCATTTTGATTTTAGCCAAGAAAAAGCAATGCAGTCAGCTGCAAACTGTGATATTTTATTTGAAATTATTGATGGAATGGGTGCGAAATATGCTTTTGACTTAGCGAATAATTATCTTGAAATTTTAAACCGACATACTTTTTCGACGTATGCATTTGATGGCAACAAAATCAAAGGTGTAACAATTCCAAAAAATGGTATTGTTGAGCTGATTGTGACGTTCAAGCCAACGTATAACAAAGCGTTGAAATTTAATTACCTAGTGGAGGTGTAGAAGATGATTTATAAAAAAGATGCGAACTTCCCTTATCCAATCCTGACAAATAGTTCATTTGATTATGAAGAAAGTGAATTTTATTTTGACATCGAGTTAATTGAAAATAGTGAATATTATCAATTTGTGATTGAAACGACATTGACGTCAAGCTTCATCAAGACTTTACTCGATTTGCAAAAAGTCGAATTGATTTTAATCGTCCAAGCGAAAGATAATAAATTTTATCCTTTAAAAGGTCTAAACGATATCATTTTCATTCCTAAAAGCCGTGTTTCCTTGAACAAACGGACAACGCTCCAATTACAAATTCGAGCGAAAGCCCAAATTAACTTTAGTGCTAATCATGAGTTATCGCTGTTCTATATCCAATTTAAGGACAAAATGAATGTTGAAAAAAATGGGACACTAGGGTTCTCAAATATCATCACTTTTGATAGCAGTAACAAGAAATCATACGATTTATTTGAAAAAAAGGTTGATCCGAATTTATTGTCAGAAATCAAAATTGAGTTAAGTACAGAAACAATTGTGATTTACTATCGCAATGAAGAGATGCAGTTTGCTGGCTTACCACACCCAATTAATAATCTCTATGTTTATATGGGATTACGAACGGCACTGCAACAATTTGTTTTGCTATTTGCTGAAGAAGGCGATGAATGTGTCTATTTAAATGATATTAACACACCAGAAGAAGGTCTGTACTTGAAGCTTCACCAATTGATGAAACAAAAAGGTGTTGAGGAAATCAGTATGGATAATTTAGATGCCGTTATCTATCAAATTTCTGATCACATCATTACTAAATTTACACATACAGTGAGGGGGCTAGAAGGAAGTGCAATTTAAACTACTTAAATCAGGTTATAAAAAAAATGCTGATTTTTATCAAGCGTTTGTAAATGAACGCTTAACGGCAGATTCTGAATTCTTCTCGAATGAAGTTGTTTATTTTCCAAGTAACAAACCATTTCCAATTTATATGGGTGTCAAAAAAAAAGGTGATAAAAAACAAGACTTTATTGATGCGATACAAGTGATTACGAGCGATTACTTGCAAACAAGTCGAGAATTGCACTTTGAAGAAATCGTGTGGCATTCGTATTTTGTGAGTTGTCAACGTGAGTACATCATTGAGCAGTATCCAGACATTCTCGAAAGCCAGGCTGATTTTGAAAATATTGTGACCAAGAATTTTGACTGGGAAAATTATGTCTATAAATGTGTTTTAGTCGCTGAATATGTTGCTGATTATAGCAAGGACAATGCTGAACAGAAGTTAAAACTTTACAATCTCGTGTACGATAATCTTGATTTATTTAACTATATTATTAAATACCCTTTATTCCGCAATGGTGATTTTGTATTGAAGTTTTTGGAAGTCATTGATGAGCTGAAAATTTCGGATGTTATGAAAGCTAAAATTCCTAACCGCCCGGATTTAGGGAAAGATGAACGCTATGGCCGACGAGTGATTCTCGAATTAAATAAAAGCTATCCTGTTATCTTAGTGCCAATGTTAACGAAAGAAGAATTAAAAATTGAGGTTGAAAAGGCCTTAGCACTTTATTATCCTCAAGCAGATTCAGAAAAGTAATCTTATAAATCATTCAAACGATACTCCAATTTGAGAGTATCGTTTTTTCTTTTGGCGCTAGCCAAGCATTGCTTTCTCATGCCTTTGATTAATAATATGATTAAGATAACGATGAGAATAGCAACCCAAAAACTAGATGCGATATTGTGCTGATTTTCATTTGGCATTCTAGGCAAAAACTGGTATGTTAAAGATAAGTTTAATAACAAGGGGGATTTTGTTATGAGTTATTACTGGGATGATACCGAAGTTGATGATGAAGCAGAAGCTGAAGCTAAAAAAGAGCAAAAGCGTCGTGAGGATGAACGTGAAGAAGAAGAGCGCCGGAAAAAAGATGATGATTTTAAACCAGGATCAGACATGCATACTTGGGCGACGACACGCTTCTTTTAGGAGCTATTCGTAAAAAATGGGTTGGTACAAACTGTATCGACCCATTTTTTTTATATTATTTTCATAGTATCTTTCATTTACTTCACCAATTACACAATATATAATATTTATTATATAACAAGCATTATATTTAAGGTAAGAGAGAAGGAAACAAGGATGCCACCAAAGGTGAAAATAACGAAAGAACAGATTATTCTAGGAGCAGTTGAGCTTGCTAGAGCAAATGAGTCACTGACAGCAGCAGCACTTAGTAAACAATTACAGTGTTCAACCCAACCAATTTTTTCACATTTTGCCAATATGGGAGAAGTGAAACAAGCCGTTCTCAAGCAAGCCGAACAAGAGTTCACCGAGTTTTTACGTAAGCCGCTTCCAGCAGTGGCACCCTATAAGGCGACTGGTTTGCGTTATATTCAATTTGCGCGGACTGAACCACAATTATTCGCATTACTCTTTATGAGTCCACGAAGTGCAACGGAAAACATGTTGAACCAAAACTCGAGTACGGAATTTTTGATTGAATTGATTCGCGAAAGTGAGCAGCTGAGTCAGGAACAGGCAACGGAAGTCTATAAAATTATGTGGCTCTTTTGTCATGGAATTGCAACGATGATTGCAACCCAAACCGTTGAGATAGCTGATGTGGAAATTTCGCAGCTACTCGATACCGTTTTTCAAAATATAAGAGGGGGGGGAAAAGAATGAAATTAGTCCTAAGTGATACAGCTTTACCACTTGATTTTTCGCAACAAGCTGATGCGAGTTATATAAACCTTGATGAGTTGAAAATTGCCACATGTATTGGTTGTTTTGGGTGTTGGACAAAAACCCCAAGTAAATGCGTCATTCGAGACGATGCCACAAAGGTTTATCCAATTATTGCGAAAAGTGAACACGTTATCTACGTGTCTAAATTACAATATGGTGGCTATGATCTTCCAATGAAAACAATGCTTGAACGTGCAATCCCAACGCAACAAGCGTTTATTCGACTTGTAGATGGAGAAGCTCATCATGTCCAACGGAATGTGCCACTGAAGGCAGCAACAATTATTGCTTATGGGAATATTTGCCAACAAGAACAAGCCATTTTTGAGCGACTTGTTGCGCGCAATGCACACAATATGAATTTTGCGAGTGTTCGTGTTATTTTTACATCGGAAGCACAATTAGAGACAGTCGTGATGGAGGAAGTTGCCGCATGGAAAAAATCTTAATTATTAATGGGAGCCCACGGGCAAAAAAATCGAATTCCAAACAATATGGTGAACTGTTGGCTAGCTATGCACAACTCGAAAGTGAAACTGTTGTTATTACGAAACGCAATCATGCTGAAATTTGTCAGAAAATAACTGAGTACGAGCACGTCGTTTTCGTTTTTCCACTCTATGCTGATAGCATCCCTGCAACACTGTTACAATTTTTGATAGTCTGGGAACAACACCTTACGGCACAAACTTCACGACCATATTTTCATGCGATTGTGAATTGTGGCTTTATCGAAGCGATGCAAAACGATGTCTGCATCGAAATGTTGCAATTTTTCTGTCAAAAGAATAAGCTAGAAATGGGATCAGTGCTTTCAATCGGAAGTGGTGAAGCAATCCTTGGAACGCCATTTAAAGTATTCGTCCAGTGGAAAATCCGGCAATTCGCACGATCATTGACACAACACCGATTTAAAAAATATGAAATCACGATGCCTTTAACGAAAAAAATGTATATTAAGGCATCAACACAGTATTGGATTAATTACGGGAAACGTAATGGTGTCACCCAAGCAGAAATGGCAACGATGACGATTGAGTAAGTAAAAAAAGGGGGAATTGAGATGCAACAATGGAATGATTTAGCTGTATTTATTCCGACAAATTTAGAACAATGGCGTGAAGAACAAGAAGATGATGCGCAAGCAGATACTGAAGAAACACCTGAATAAGGCGTATACGACATAACGCCGTACAGCATAATGAGACTGAGGAGTTCATAACCAAAAGGCTATGAACTTTTTTTGTTTTAAGATAAATGTTAAGAAAATGCAGTTTTTATCAATAATGGCCATTTTTACACCAAAAAAGTGAACGATAAATTGTAAAAAAAGCTAAAAAATGTTAAAATATTTTATGAAAGCATCGGTGGAGTTGAAGCGGTGACTCGTGACAAGCGAGCGGAAAAGCTAGCCGACTTTGACCAGCAATGATAAAGAAAGCATATAGGTGAGAACCATGATTTTTGAGAAGATCAATCAATTATTAGAACAACCAATTTCCCAAATTACGTTACGTGGCAGCTTGAAAAAACACCGGCAACACTTGCAAGCAGAGCTGACGCAGATTCAAACAGCCTTAGCAGAACAAGCAGAGTGGCAAGAAAACAAAATGTTGAGCCAAGAGCAGCACTATAAAGCGAAATTGATGAAACTAAAAAAACAGCACCAGCAAGAAAAAGGGCGTTATGAAGAGCAACTTGAGAAATTGTCGAAACAAAATCAGCAGTTATTAAAACAAGTGCCCAAAAAAGCGAATGCTTTACCAACAGAAATTAAAAATTATCAACAACGAATCGAAGTGTTACGTGCGCAGTATGAGCAACATCTCCAAATGTATGAACTTCAACACTCACAACTGAAGGCGACAACAATGCGTGAACAACAGTATCAACAAGAGTGTGGGCAATTACAACTAGCCTATAAGGAACAAATCACAGCATTGAAAGCAGAGCAGCAACAAGTCGTAAAAAAATTGAAGCAAGAACTCATTCAAGTTAGTAAGAGTCAACCAACCGATGTTCGCCAAGCAGTTGCCGAGCTAAAAAAAGAGCAAAAAGCGACATTACGGGCAGAATTAGCGGCAGCGAAAAAGGCACATACTGAGGCACTCAAAGGGCAAAAACAAGAGTTTGCTCAAACAAAAAAAGAACTGCAAGCAGCATTTCGCCTAGAGTTAACAGAGCTGAAAAAAGCACAGACACTGGCAGCAAAGACGCTCAAACAAGAAATCACACAATTAAAACGCCAACATGTCATCGAAATGAAGGATTCTGTTAAAGCCATCAAACAATATGAACAAGATCTGCAAGCTTTAACACAAACGAATCAAGAATTAGAAAACCGTGTACATGCATATGAGCAAGAAATTGTGGCTCTCAACCAAGCGTTCACAGCAAAAGAAGCCGAGCTACAAGCACGTATTCATGAATTAGAGCAAGAAGAACAAAAGTATGAAAATGCTTATAAAAGTGTCAAAGGTCATTTAAAAGATACAGTGACAACAGTGAATTAGCAATAAAAGATGAGGATACAGCAGCATTTTGCTATGTATCCTTTTTTGTCGGAAACAACTTTATTTTCATGGCTAACTTTGGTACAATAAGAAAAATTTTCTTACTATGAGGGGGTATAGGAGATGACAAAAACCGAATTTGAACAATTAGTATTTGCAGCACGCTTTTCGCCAGATGCTGAAAAAGAACTAGAACGGTTTATGGATGAACAACCAGTTGCGTATGAAGCATTCACAGGGAAAAAACCACATAGCCAAAGTGAATATGGCATTGTGAGTGATGAAATTTTTCATGGGGTATCAGAATATTACAAACACGAAAAAGATGGAAAATAAGGATTTTGAGCTAGAAATTGTTGTAACAGTTTCTAGCTTTTTTCATTTTTAAAAAAAATTTTTTGTATATGTGTCCGTTTTTCATGAGTGTGGGCGATATAGAGGGTGTCAGCAAGGTTGGTACCACAACAATGACAAGCGTGCTTCAAGGAGCAAGGTTATGAAGAAAAAGTTCGCCAATGATCACGGCAGGAGAGCTTAGAAATTCAGCATTACTGCTTGAAACACAAAAACAGAAAAAGGAGAATTTACAAATGGCAAAAGTAGTAGAAAGTGTACAATTAGGTTTAGTTGTTCCCAATGGATTAGATGACAAAGGTATGCAAAAATTTCGTTCGATTTTGATTCGTCAAATTGATCCAGCATTCACAGATGAAGCAATCACCGCATTAGCAGCAGCAATTGATCAAGTTTTAACCGAAGCAAGTGTCCGTAATGTTGTCACAACCAAAGAAGAAGTATATTAAAAACCAAGTGCTGACGTCGGTACTATCAAAACAAGGAATGAAGGGATAGTATCAAGGCGGTATGGCAAATAAGCGAATGATTGATAGCAGTCTGAGATTGCGTCATCAACATTTGCGATTTGGCGAGCCTTGAAGACGGAAGCATGCCGAACCAAGTGCTGACACCGGTGTTTCAAAAGAGAGGTTCAAGGAAACAGTCGATAATCGTGTAGATGAGGAAAAAATCAAAAATTAAAATATAAAGGAGAAATGAATATGCAACAAACAACAACAAAATCTTTAGAATTACGATTTCAAGCCCCAATCAGTGGGAAAAAATATAATATTACAATTAGTAATCCGGCAATCGTAGAAAAACCAGTATTAGAGCAAGTGTTAACAAATATTGTCGCCAGCGGTGCTATTAAAGTATCAGGTGAAGCTATTATTGCACTAGATGCACGATACATCACAAAAGTCGTCGATGGCTTTACAAACTAAGTGCTCGAGTGCGTTGCTATCAGCAAAATAATTAAGGATAGCATCAAGTCGGCATGTGAAAAAAAGGAAATAGCGTGGGAGAAAAATATTCAGACGATATTTCTGTTTTCACGAGACTTGAAGCATAAGACACGTTACGAAACCAAGTGCTAACACCGCTTTTGCAAACGCAGTAGCAAAAGCAAAAAGTTAGATATGTTTAGGGTGGTAGACCATAACTGAGAGCTGGCAGAGCGAGTGTTTCACAGATAATAGAATACTAATAATCGTAAATAGAACCAAGGAGAATAGAAATGAGACACGCACTCATTTCTATTTTTTTGATTTTTTCATTCATTAACAAATAAAGCCGTAAAGCTGAAAAAAACAGAAAGAAATGAGAAAAAACATAATAAATTCATACATAACAGAAAGCAATTTGCTATACTAAATAACAAGTGTAAGGGAGTGAGACCATGAAGAAGAAAAAGCTTATTGCTGTTTGTGGAATGGTAGTGCTCATCACCATATTTGTAGTAAGCTTGAGCGCAAATCAATCAGGAGTTAGTGCAGCACCATTTAAACAGCGGATTTGGAGCGAGAATAGTTTACAATATCAGAGTCATCATTTCTATGGTGAATCATTGCACATCGAAACAGAACATACGAGCCCAAGTTATCGGTTGATTCATATTCAGAGTGAAAAAGAGTATCTCTTTCAAGAACAAGAACTCGATAAAGGGATTGAACTTGAGACATTGCCAGTCGGCGAGTATGCGATTTTACTAGACGATGCCCATGTAGAAGTCGCAACAAGTGATACTGTTTCACAAACATGGCATACAGTGAGTCGAAAAAAAAATACTAAGTCAGTGCAAGTGACGACGAGAGATGGAAGACTCATTTTGCTTGTTGAGCGAGTGAAACAACTACCAGAAACGATTTATGATATTGTCATCGATCCTGGACATGGGGGAATGGACAGTGGGGCATCGGGCTCTGGCTTAGTCGAAAGTGAAGTCATGCTTGAGTTAAGCGTATATTTAGCAGAGCAACTGGAAGCAGAAGGCTTCAAAGTGAAATTAACACGAACAGCAGATGTTGATCCAGCAGGTGATGATAGTTATAGTTTAGAAGAATCACCGTATTATCTAAATGGCAGAATTGAGCAGGTCTACCAACATGAAGCAAAGCTGTATCTTTCCAACCACCTGAATGCGACAGAAGGTCAGTTAGCGAATGGTTTTCAAATTTATTCTTCAGTTCAAACTACAAATGAACTCGCCCAACTGCTTAGTACGGCGTTACAACAATCGGGTATGGAAGCAGCAACTCATGATAACCCTGGTGCACAGGGTGAGGGGACATTTACCAAAGTTGATACCTGTATTGAACGGATTACCGGCCAGCAATCATGTCGCGATACAGAAGAAGACTATCTCTATGCCATTCGCGAAAGTGGGGGGAAACTCACGTCAGCACAAAAATTAGTTTTATATAATTTCGCATATGAATCGACACCGAATTTTGGTGCGGAAGGGATCTTAATTGAATATTTCTTTATGAATAATCAACGTGAAACTGAGTTGTGGCAAGAAAATTGGCAGACATATACCGATGCGATTGTCCAGGCAATCACACTATATTTACAGACACTGTAAGAGAAAGGGGACGGGGGGAAATGAACGTTGTTTTAGCAGAATTACAACCACTGATTTTAGCACGATTACAGCAAGAATTGGTAAGGGCCGGAATGACGCCGTTAATATATAGTGAACCAGAAGATTTACTTGAATTTGTGTTGGAAAATGAAAAAGTGCTAGTAATTTATGATGCTGATTTAATTGATGAGACAAAACATAATTTCTATCATAAAATTCGTCAAGTTCAAGGAGTGCCGATGATTGCATTGATAGCGCGAAGAACAGAATTTAATCGAGAAAACGGTCGGCATATTCGGGTAATTAAACCATTTGAAATTAGTGAAGTTTTAATCCATTGCCAGCAAGTACGAACATTATTGTTAAATACGCAGTTAGTTGATCGTGACGAACAACAATATTTAATTCACGGTGATTTATGTATCGATTTTGCTGGTCATGAAGTACGTTATCAAAATCAACCACTCAAGCTCAGTGCGAAAGAGTTTGCAGTTTTATGTCATCTAGCTAAGCAACCAAACCAAGCAATGAGTCGAGAAGCACTCTTATCAGAAATTTGGGGGAGTACTCGAACGGCGCGTGATGTACGAACAGTCGATCACCAAATCAAAGGTCTAAGAAAGAAATTAGCATGCGTCCAAGCAGACGTTGAGATTACGACAGTCTATCGCGAAGGATACCAATTGACACTCATTTCTAGCCACCGATAATGACAATAAAAAAAGTTGTAAAAAAAACAATAGTATTACATGATTAAATTCTGTATAATATTTTTATTGTCAAGAAAAAAGATGAAATGGAATTAATTTCGAGGTGGACGAAGATGATTAAGTTATTCGTAACAGATTTAGATGGGACACTCCTTTACAAAAAAGTTAAAGGAATTGAACCAAACAAATACTGTAAAGAAGCAGTTGAGCGCTTACAAGCAAATGGTATTGATTTTGCAATTGCAACAGGACGCTATGATAGCGATGTGCAGCAAGTAGAAAATTATCTGCCATTAAAAAGAAAAGGGTACCGTATTGGGATTAATGGAGCAACGGTATATAACCCTGAAGGTGTTAAAATTCGCGAGCTATTTTTAGTAGATGAAAATGCACGAAATGTTTTTAATTTTGTAGATAAAAAACTACGTCGACAAACATCGTTTATCGTTACTTGTACGGAAACAGAAGAACGCTTCTATCACAAAGTCGGTTTTTTATTTAACCCGTTTTTATGGTTCTTTTGGAAAGGGCGTGCTGAAAATATCCGTTCGACTGATATCGAAGAATTTATCACATCTGATCGCCAGTTTTATAAATTATTAGTGAGTGCATCAAAAGATAACACTGATTATATCGACTTGAAATTACAAAATCAATTTAGTGATTTTGAAGTTTTCAAAACGTCACCATACTCGGTAGAGATTTGTCCAGCTGGAGCAAATAAAGGAAGTGCTTTAGAGTATATCATGGAAGTAGAAGGGTTACGACCGGATGAAGTTGCTTTTGTTGGGGATTCAGGAAATGATATTGCTGCTTTTAAAGTTGTGAAGCATAGTTTTGTCATGAGTCATTCTGATCACTATGTGCAAGAACATGCTCGCTATGTAGTCAATGATGTTGCTGAAGCAATTGATATGGTATTACGTTACAATGCTGATCTCTGTTGTCATTTACCAAAAGAAGAAACGGGGAAAATTGATAAAGTTGAAGCAATGCGTCAAGCCCAAATTGATAACCGTGAAGACAGAGAATTAATTCAAAAATATGAAGAAGATAAAACACAATTAACGCAAACACAACAAATTCGTGTGCAAAAAGTGCGACAACGTCAACGTGTAAACCGCCAAAAATAATAAAATTTCTCGAGCTTTGAAGTGAATTCAGAGCTTTTTTTAGTGGCATAAAAAAATAAAAGCAGAAATAAAATAAGAAAAAGTGCACCTGCAAATGTGAAAACATAAGAAGGTGCACTTTTTTAATTAGTGTGAAATTTGGATTTCGATGCCAACATGATCAGAAATCATTGCTTTATCTTCACCTGTGAAATGGCGATTTGCTTTTAAAACGACAAACGGACAATTGGCAAAAAAGAAGTCAATGCGTCGACCATGAAATCCAGTTCCCTCCCAACCATCAATTTCTTCTGCGATTGTCCAGTCAGAATCAGAACCTTTTACTAAATATAAATCAGTCCAGCCCTTATTAATAACATCGATATATTCTGGACTGAAGCTTGTGATATTGCAATCACCAGCAAGGATAGTTGGAAGGTGTGTTGTACGAACATCGTGATCAAAAGCCGTAAATTGCTGCGTGAATGGATCACTACTATCACTCCAACTAAAGTGTCCACTTGCAAATTGGATAGGAGTGTCCCCAACCTGGAGTGTGGCGAGCATCAATACGCGGCGGTTAAAGTCTTTGCTGTCATCGGTGTGTGAAACACGAAGTACACGATGATCTAAAATCGGTAAACGTGTTAAAATGCCAACAAATTCATTACATGTATCCCAAGCTTCGTGTGCAAAAGCAGTTATAAGTTGATATTCGGTTCGGCCAGCACTATGTAAATAATGTAATAAAAATTCACCAGTGTCCCAAATATCATCCTCGGGTTTTGGATCAATGAGTGCAACAATTTCTTGTAAGCAAACCACATCATAATCATTACTCGCAAGAAATGCTCCAAAGCGAGTAAGACAATCTTTTGGATTAGATTCACCTAATCCATGTAAATTTTGACTAAAAATTTTAAATGATTTCATTTTTTTCCCCTCTCATTTAATACCTTCATCCTAGCAATTTTATGAGCAAATGACAATCAAAAAAAACAAAAAAGCTCCTTAAGTAAAGGAGCTAGAATGTACTTAGTTTTTATTTGGACCGATATAGTTTGTCGTGAAATCTTCAATATCCCAAAGGCGAATATCATCAGTGTTTGTTAACATATTGACGAAGTTATTACGTGCTTGTGGATATTGGGCATAAATACTTTCCATTAACGCTTTGACATCCTCGCGTGAAGTGTGTTTATCCATTGGGCACATCGATTGGACAATAACTAAGTCTTCATTGCGTTCGTGGGCAGAAATAATATCAGCTTCATGAACGAGTGCAAATGGACGAATCATTTCCATCCCATCACGATCTAAATACATCTTTGGTACGAATGTTCCCAGTTTTCCATTGAAAATTGCATTCATAAAGACAGTTTCAATAGCATCATCAACATGATGACCAAAGGCAAATTTATTACATCCATTTTGTTTTGCATAATCGATAACTAAAGCTTTTTTGAATTTCGAACACAGTGAGCATGGAAGACGGCCATCTTTATCAGCGTTTGCTTCTAAAATTTTACGCATATCCGTATTATACGCGTGGTACTCAATACCGCGGTCAGCACAGAATTTTACTAGTGGATCAAAATCCATTCCATCAAACCCAAACTTTAGTGTGATTCCGACAACTGAAAAATTTTTATCAGGAAAGTTTGTCGCATAAATGTGTAATGCCCAAAGTAATAAAACACTATCTTTTCCACCACTGACACCAACGGCAATACGATCTCCATCTTGAATTAAATCAAACATTTTATCTGCTTTTCGTAAGCTCCCTAAAATCTTGCGCATAATCTTCTCCTTTAAATTGACATGTATCAATATTTTAGCGTATTTTGCAATAAAACCAAATGGAAATCAGCAATTCTTAACTGAGAAATAAGGATTCTAATCTCAAAAGTGCATGATACATTCATTTTTATTGATGAAAGTGGTAGAATAGAAAGGAAAACTGACAGAGAATGGAAGTAGAAGCGATGAATGGAATTTTAGTTGTAAATAAAGATAAAGGGATGACAAGCCATGATGTTGTCTTTAAATTACGAAAAATTCTGCAAACCAAAAAAGTTGGACATGCAGGAACATTAGACCCTGAGGTGGATGGTGTTTTAGTTGTTTGTGTTGGTACAGCAACAAAAGTAAGCCAGTTTATGATGGCGGGAACAAAAACATACCGCGGCGAAGTAACGATTGGTATGAGTACAGAAACTGAAGATGCTCACGGTGCAACGGTAATGACAAAAACTGTTGAGTCAAATCAATGGTCAGAGGCAGAAATTGCGGCTGTGTGTCAATCATTTGTTGGAAGGATTCAACAAACCCCACCGATGTATTCAGCAGTCAAGGTGAAAGGGAAAAAACTATATGAATATGCTCGTGCTGGTGAAAGCGTAGAGCGTCCTATTCGTGAAGTGGATGTATTTTCATTAGCATGGGAACCAGAAACATTGATATATGAAAATGGAACAGCTCGATTTAGTTTCACGGTTACATCTTCAAAAGGCCTGTATGTCCGCACATTAGCGGTCCAAATTGGGGAAGCACTGGGGTATCCTGCCCACATGTCAAATTTACGTCGCCTTGGTTCTGGTGTATTTACATTAGCAGAAGCCCAAACATTGGCTGAAATTGAAGCCAATGGTCCGAATTTACAGAGTATTGCCCAAGCACTACGAGTTTATCCGCACGTGCAAGCAAATGCTCATATTGCGAAACTTGTTCGCAATGGTGTCGTCTTACGGGAAAGCCAGTTGCCATTTCCACTGACAACACCGGAAGTTGTTGTGTACGATGGTGAACAAGCATTAGCTGTCTATGGTCCACACCCAACGAAGTCAGATGCCTGGAAAGCGATTCGTGTATTCCAACAAGAAGAAGGGGAGTAAGCCATGCAAGTGATTACATTAAATGAAGAAAAGTTTCGGCATCACCGCGTGTGTCCAATCAAAAAGCCACTTGTTTTAGCATTTGGTTATTTTGACGGTGTTCATCGCGGTCATCAAGGTTTGATCCAGCAAGCCCAACACTATGCGAAGCAACATGATGCTTTAACAGCTGTTGTCACTTTTTGGCCAAATCCCAATGTGATGTTAGGAAAAACAGTAGAAGCAGGTGCGATTACACCCGTGCAAATGAAAGAGCGAGTGATGGCACATTATGGTGTTGATGTCTTAATTACCGTTGAATTTTCTACTTGGGTGCAAAAATTAGCACCGCACGAGTTTCTGGAGCGCCTTTTTGCGCAATTTCCAGTCGCTGCAGTTGTAGTTGGTTTTGATTTTCGTTTCGGAAAAGATGGGAAGGGGAATGCGGATTTGTTAGCTGACTTTCCGTATCCAGTCCATGTTATTCCCGAAATTCAATATCAGAATGAAAAAATTAGTTCAACCGTTTTACGAACAGAAATTCATCAAGGACAAATTTCACATGTGAATCACATGCTTGGTCGTGCCTATGAAGTCTGTGGCGTTGTGATGAATGGATTACAGAATGGGCGCAAGCTCGGCTATCCAACGGCAAATCTTGCCTTACAAGAAGCCTATGTGTTACCAGCTACTGGTGTTTATGCTGTGCGTATTTATGTTTTTGGTCAATGGTATCAAGGAATGGCTAATGTCGGCCACGCACCAACAATTCGGCGTGATGAATTAACAGGCTCATTAGGAAATACCCATGAACCACTTATTGAAGTTAACATTTTCGACTTCGATGCGACGATTTATGGTGAAAGTGTCCGAGTTCAATTTATTGAACGTATTCGGCCAGAACAAAAATTCATCGGTGTTGAGGCTTTAAAACAACAACTTGCGAGTGATAAAGAAACCATTCGCCAGTATTTTTCTGAGTTAATCAATTCATAATCACAGAGTTAGTTGCAACCGGCAGCACAATAGTGTATAATTTGAAGCGACCTTGTTCTAGGCTTTTCGACCACTCCGGCGATTTGCTTTGATGAAGGCGACTTTTATTTCAACTCAAAGGAGGATATTACAAATGGCAATTACTAAAGAACGTAAAAACCAAATCATTGCAGAATATGCAACGAAACCAGGAGATACAGGTTCTCCAGAAGTACAAATCGCTTTATTGACTGAAAACATCAATAACTTAAATGTGCACTTCAAACAACACAAACATGACCACCACTCACGTCGTGGATTATTACAAATGGTTGGACACCGTCGTAACTTATTAAACTATGTTAAGTCAAAAGACGTAACACGTTACGTAGCGTTAATTAACCGTTTAGGATTACGTCGTTAATCCCAAGTGTTGTCAAACACACTTAACTTATTACTATAATTTTCAAATCACAAAATCACAAAAAATATAAATCACAAATCACACCGAAAAGAGCCGAAAGGCTCTTTTTTTTGATTCTGAAAAGGCACTACTTGAAGTTGTCAGCCGAAGCGTGTATAGTCTATACGGATATAATAAAGATGTCGGGATATCAAAGTGTGAAAGGGGATTTCAAATGGCGATTTTACATTCAAATAAAAAAAATGATCAACATAATTTTACCAATAAAGAAAATTATGATACGCCATTATTTGGTACGAAAGAAATGGATTTAACATTGCCGAAGAAAACATTGGCACAAGCATCGATTAGCCCGCAAGTAGCCTATCGCTTAATTGCTGATGAACTGATGGATGAGGGCAATGCACGTTTGAACTTAGCAACATTTTGTCAGACGTTTATGGAGCCCGAAGCAATTCAATTGATGACAGAATCACTAGAAAAAAATGCAATTGATAAATCAGAATATCCACAAACAACGGAATTAGAAAACCGATGTGTGAGCATCATTGCGGATTTATGGCATGTTCAAGCAGGAGAAAATTATCAAGGAACATCAACAGTTGGTTCTTCGGAAGCATGTATGCTTGGTGGAATGGCAATGAAATTCCGATGGCGAACACTTGCCCAACAACGCGGATTAGATATCAATAAGCAAAAGCCAAATTTAATTATTTCCGCCGGCTATCAAGTCTGTTGGGAAAAATTTTGTGTCTATTGGGATATTGAAATGCGAACGATTCCATTATCACCGACACAATTGAGCTTAGATATCGAACTAGCAATGGCTGCTGTTGACGAATATACCATTGGGATTGTGGGGATTTTAGGCATTACTTATACAGGGAAATTTGATGATATTGCAACTCTTAATGAGAGAGTAACTGCGTATAATAAAGTGCATGAGCACCAGCTCGTCATTCACATCGATGGTGCATCCGGAGGCTTATACACCCCATTTGTTGATCCAGAACTCATGTGGGATTTCCGCTTGGAAAATGTCGTTTCAATTAATACTTCAGGCCATAAGTATGGACTTGTCTATCCGGGTGTAGGTTGGATTATTTGGCGAGATGAACATTATTTGCCAGATGAATTAGTGTTTTCTGTTAGCTATCTTGGTGGGGATTTACCGACGATGGCGATTAACTTTTCACATTCAGCTAGCCACTTAATTGGGCAGTATTATAATTTTTTACGATTTGGCTACAATGGTTATCGAGCAATCCATGAACGAACACGAGATGTAGCACAATATCTCGCGCAAGCAATGGCGGAAACAGGATTATTTGATATCTACAATGATGCCACAAATATTCCAATTGTCTGTTGGCGGATGAAAGCTGAAACAGAGAAACGGTGGGATTTATATGATTTAGCGGATCGACTTTTGATTCATGGATGGCAAATCCCAGCTTACCCACTTCCAGCAAATTTAGAGGATATCATTATTCAACGAATGGTGATTCGTTCGGATCTAAGTATGGATATGGCTGAGTTGCTCGTTCGAGATATCCACCAGGCAATGAAAGAACTCGATAAAGCCCATTACCTAGTAAGTGGTTCACAAATCAAACATACCAAGCCATCAGGATTTACGCATTAGTAGTGTGCGGAATTTTCTACATAATTAGTCAGATGATTCATAAATAGAGAAAAATGCCAATGAATCACAAGATAAAACGCCAAGAAAGCGGACAATGAGCCGGTAACTGGCGTTTTTGTATTTTGCTAAATCTGGAAATAAGCTTTTTTTTGCGATTTTTTTAGCGTATAATAAAGAAGATTAAGCTGAAAAATTGGAAGGGGAACAATAAATGAGTCAAGAACGAACAAAAAAACTATTCATGGAATTTGTCCAAAAAAAGGATAAAGCTCAGAGTTATTTTGAAAAAGGCGATGCAATGTTAGCATTCAGTAAATACACGTATTACATTGATCATGTTGATTTAAATGAGGCACTTGATTATGAGATGCTTGGAAAAATTAGTGAATACGTGAAAGAAAAACATAATCTGAATCTTGATGCGATTATGACAGTAGGTATTTTGGATAAACGCAAGAATGAAGGCTTAGAATTAACACCAGAGCAAGAGACTTTTTTAGCAGATGCTAAAACTTATGTCGATGAAACATGGTTACGCTTATTACTTCATTTAGAGCAACCACAATTCATGAAATAATGTACAGTGACTAATTTTTGAATGAATTTGTCAATAAAAGCAAGCTGAAAGGCTAGCTTTTTTTATTGGTTTCAACTATGATGAAAACGAATAATTATTCGTAAAAAGGAGGAGATGAGACCATGGCATTTACAGTTGCGCATACAATTTGTGCGATACCCTTTTATAAAAAACGGTGGTTTAGTGTATCAGCCATCACACTGGGGTTAATCGCACCGGATTTAGCCTATTTTATCTTGTTTCAAAAAAGCTCAGATGTTTCAACGAAATTGCCAGGCTTTCTTTGGTTTACACTGCCAGCGAGTTTTGTCCTTTGGTGGACTTGGCAGGCGATTATTGCCCCACATGTGTATGAATTTTTAGCAGTGAAGCTACCAGAACGATCACAAAAACCTGAAACATACCAAGTGCTCTGGGTACTTTCATCATTTTTTTTAGGGATTGCCTTACACCATTTTGTTGATAGTTTTGCGGAGCCAGGGGGGTTATGGGTAGAAATGTTTCCAGCCTTTTTTGATCAAGAAATTTTAACTGTGCAAGTCACGACTTGGTTTCAGTATGGATTGTCGGCGATGGGAACAATTAGCTTGGTCGTTGTTGTGCTCTATTGGTGGTTTAAAAAACCAAAACTTGCGAAAGCAGCACGCAATCAATTACTCAAAGAGTTGGGGATTTGTTTTGTTGGATCATTATTTTTAACGGCTGCGACATTTGTACTTGTCCCAATTTCGCCACGGAACATCATGTTTTTTGTCATTTTTACGCTTGTGCGGATGATTTCAATGGGAGTAGTCACACTCGTCAGCTATATTCTAATTACAAATTGGCAGCAAACAGGATATTTACTCGTTGATAGAGACCTTGACTAACCATTTGGCATCGCCAGATGGTTTTTTCGTTTCCATGAGCGTTCCAAATGTTTTAGCACTCTTGTTGACAGAGTGCTAAAACGATGGTAAGATAAAACCAGAAAATGAATTAGCAGTCGTTGTATTAGAGTGCTAAAAAGGAGGATTTAACATGATGGATGTCAATAAATGGACAACGAATTTACAATTAGCAGTGGCGAGTGCACAGTCGCAAGCAGTGAGCCAAGCACAAAGTGAAATCACACAACTCAATCTGCTATCAGCATTTTGGACACAAGAACGTTCACTTGTCAAACGAATTTTTGCACGTGCTGGGATTCAAGAAGGGCTTTTTAATCAAGCGTTACAACAAGCAATTCAGCAACAGCCCAAACTTGGTACAGCCAATAATAACATTGGATTTAACACGAATGTGATGGTGCTTTTCGATAAAGCAGTGACCTATATGAATAACTATCAAGATGATTATTTAGCAATTGAGCATCTGGTGCTCGCGATGACAAAGAGCCAAGATCAAGATATTAAAAAACTATTTACAACATTTGATATTACTAAAAAACGTGTAGTCGAAGCATTACAAATTATTCGAGGGAATCAACGCATCACTTCAAAAGAACCAGAGGCAACGTATGAAGTGCTTGAGAAGTATGGTCGTGATCTTGTAGCCGAAGCACGCAGTGGAAAAATTGAACCTGTCATTGGCCGCGATGAAGAAATTCGCCGCATGATTCAAATTTTATCACGTAAAACAAAAAACAATCCAATTTTGATTGGTGAACCAGGTGTAGGAAAAACCGCAGTTGTCGAAGGACTAGCAAGTCGGATTATTCGCCAAGATGTTCCCGAGTCATTAAAAGATAAAATAATTTTTGAACTCGATTTGGGTTCATTAATTGCTGGTGCAAAATACCAAGGTGAATTTGAAGAACGCTTGAAAGCAGTTTTAAACGAAGTCAAAGAAAGTGATGGGCGAATTTTATTGTTTATTGATGAAATTCATATGCTTGTTGGTGCAGGACAAACCTCAGGAGCGATGGATGCAGGGAATTTGCTGAAACCAATGTTAGCACGTGGAGAACTTCACTTAATCGGAGCAACAACATTAAATGAATATCAAAAACATTTGGAAAAAGATGCGGCACTTGAGCGTCGATTCCAGCGAGTTGTAATTGATGAGCCAACTGTTGAAGAAACAATTACAATTTTGCGTGGATTGAAAGAACGTTTTGAAATCCATCATGGTGTTAAAATCGCTGATGCGGCACTAGTGAGTGCAGCAGTCATGTCTGAACGCTATGTGACAGACCGTTTTTTACCAGATAAAGCAATTGATCTCGTTGATGAAGCGTGTGCAATGATTCGAACAGAGATTGATTCGATGCCAGCCGAATTAGATATGCTTGTTCGCAAAGTCATGCAGTTAGAAATTGAAGAAGTATCATTAAAGCAGGAGCGTGATGAGGCCTCAAAGAATCGGTTACAATTATTGCGCAAAGAACTTGCAGATGCCAAAGAACAGATGCAAACGATGCGTGAACAATGGGAATATGAGAAGGCAGCAATTGGTGGTGTTCAAAAGTTGAAAGAAGATTTAGAACATGCACGACATGCACTTGAAATGGCACAAGCAAAATCTGACTATGAACAAGCATCACAAATTCAATATGAAACTATTCCAAATTTAGAAAAAGCGATTTTAACTGCTGAACATGCTGAAACACAAGATGATCGAGCACATCGACTTGTTCGAGAAATTGTGACTGATGAAGAGATTGCTGAAATTATTGCGAAAGCAACCCATATTCCGGTTGCAAAATTGTTACAGGGAGAACGAGAGCGGCTATTGCATTTAAAAGCGACACTAGGTGAACGTGTAATTGGACAAGAAGAAGCACTCGAATTGACAAGTGATGCGATTATCCGTGCACGTGCAGGCATTAAAGATCCCCAACGACCAATTGGTTCATTCTTATTCCTTGGTTCAACAGGGGTTGGGAAAACGGAAGTAGCACGAACACTAGCAGAAACGTTATTTGCCTCAGAAGAGCACATGATTCGTATTGACATGTCAGAATATATGGAAAAACATGCAGTCAGTCGATTAGTTGGTGCACCTCCAGGGTATGTGGGATATGATGAAGGTGGACAGTTGACAGAAGCCGTCAGACGTAATCCATATTCAATTGTTTTATTAGATGAAGTAGAAAAGGCGCACCCAGATGTCTTTAATATTTTATTACAGGTACTCGATGATGGTCGGATTACCGATGGAAAAGGGCGAACAGTCAACTTCAAAAATACGATTATTATTATGACTTCTAATATTGGTTCACAGCATCTCTTAGCTGAGCCTGACTATGATCTTGCTTCTCAGCAAGTAAGAGCCGAATTACGGAATTATTTCCGCCCAGAATTTTTAAACCGGATTGATGAAATTGTGATTTTCAAACCACTAGCAAAAACACATATCCATGAACTTGTACAAAAACAACTCGCATTACTTAACACTCGTTTGATTGAGCAAGGTATTCGCGTACAATTGACACCAACAGCTGTTGATTATATTGTCGAACACGGATATGAACCACAATTTGGGGCGCGACCATTGAAACGCTTTATGCAAAAACATATTGAAACGCTCGTAGCCCGCTTAATTATTAGTGGTGAAGTCGTGATGAATCAAACGATTTTAATTGATGTTCACAACCAACAACTTGTTTCAGTCATCCAAAACTAATCACAATTCCTTATAAAAAAAGAGTTTGATTTAAAGTGGAGAGCATTAATGATAATTCGCAAAAAACATTGGTTTTTAGAGAGAGACTAGCTATAATTATTTTAAAATCAAAGTATTTTATAGCTTGGATTTTAACAAGTAGTTTGCAAAACTACTTGTTAAAGTATTTCTATAATTGTATAATGGTATTATGATTTAAAACCTAATGACACATCATAGAAATTTTGAGAAGGAGGAGTTAATAAACTAACTGTTTATTAACGAATAAATCAATGAAATTAGCGATTATTGCAGACTCGACATTACAAGTCTTACCAGAAACTTTTACAAAATATCCAGTGTACGAAGTGGCACTTTCTGTTATTTTTGATCAAACAACATACAAAGAAAATATTGATATGGATTTAGAAACATTCTATAAGCGTTTAGAAGCTGGAGAATTTGCGACAACATCGCAACCAGCACCAGGAGACTTTTTAGTTGTGTATGAAGACTTAAAAGCTCAAGGCTATACAGATATTTTGGTTTATAGTGTTTCAAGTAAAGTGAGTGGAACATACAACTCAGCAACACAAGCAAAAGCAATGGTAACAGATGTTAACATTACAATTGTTGATACACAACAAGCATCACCAATGGCTGGGGAAGTTATTAGCTATATTGCGGAGCAAGTATTTGACCATGGTTGGACAATAGAACAAGCAATTTCATATTTTGAAGCTGATCGTGATAATCACAATATCATGGTGACAGTTGATAATCTTGAAAACTTAAAACGTAGTGGACGTATGAGTTCAGCACAAGCGCTATTTGGGGGACTTTTAAATATTAAGCCAATTATTGAAATGCGTGATGGTCTTGTTGTTGCGACACACAAACAACGGACATCAAAACGTGCATTACAATTTATTGTAGATCAAATGGTAGAGAAACAACCAAAACGCTTGGTGATTATGCATGCATTGAATAGTGAAAAGGCAACAGAGTTAGAAACAATGTTACGTGCCGTTTTACCAAATGTAGAGTATACGAGCCGTTATCTAACACCAGCAATCGGAGCACATTCAGGACCAACAGTCGTAGGATGTGTCTGGTTTAAATAATAAGAGTGCTGACTGCGGTGCCAAACCCAAACTTTTGAGTTGGCATCAAATCGGCATGTGAAAAAAGGAAAGACAGGACACACCACAAAAAAATGTGGAGTGACTGTCTTTTTTTCACCCCAAAGACGTGTGGTGGAAAAGCAAAGTAAGAAAAAAAGGCAGCGACTGAATTCACCGGAAATGAGTGCAGTCACTTGTGATTTTTTAGTCACTCCCAAGATGAAAGCATACCAAAAAAATTACATGTTGATATAACAATAATACAATCAAAATCATTCCTAAACGCAAGAAAAAGAGCGTGTTTTTTAGAATTTGGAAATGATTTTCACAAAAAAATACGCTAATTGAAAAGAAAAGTGGTAAAATAGAGAGCGATAGCTTTTTTGAAAAAGGCAATGAATAGAAAATAGAGGTATAAAACATGAAAAGTTCAAATTTTGTAAAGGGGGCCACGATTGCTACAATCGGGATTGTCCTAACAAAGTTTTTAGGAATGGTCTATTCCTTCCCACTAGAAAATCTAATCGGTGATCAAGGAGGGGCATTGTACCAATATGCGTATAGCTTATATGTTATCTTTTTAGAAATTGCAACGGCTGGAATTCCTTTCGGTATGGCAAAATTTGTTGCTATGTATAACTCGAAAGGCGATTACCAATCAGGTGTTCGCTTATGGCGAATTAGTACAGTATACATGATCATTATTGGGATTATTAGCTTTATTGCATTGTTCCTAATTGCTCCATTTATTGCTGAAATATACGCAACAAGCAGTGCTGGATCATCAAATATTAATGATATCACCTATGTCATTCGGATGTTGGCACCAGCTTTGATTATTGTACCAGCACTCGGTGTGAGTCGTGGTTTCTTCCAAGGGTATGGTGATATGCGACCGACTGCATACTCTCAATTCTTTGAGCAGTTTGTCCGAATTGTCTTCTTACTCATAGCTGCTTATTACATTATGCGTGTCCTACCAAATGGAAATGTTGTTAATGCGACAGGTTGGGTTGTCTTTGCTTCCTTTGTTGGGGCAGCCGCAGCGCTAGTTGTACTAGGATTCTTCTGGTTAACGAGTTATCGAAAAATCAAACGCAGTATTAAAAAACAAGAGGTACAATCAACTTACAGTTCAGGAACACTCTTCAAAAAATTATTGTTATTTTCATTGCCATTTGTTATTGTCAGTGCATCAGCAAATCTGTATCCATTGATTTCAAATGCAACGTTTAACTCGACGATGATTGCGACAGGATATAGTTTTGAAGAATCAAGTAATATTTTGGCAATCATTCAGCTTTGGGCACCGAAAATTACCGCAATTCCTGTTGCACTGTCAATGGGGATTTCATTAGCGCTCATTCCGTATGTGACACAAGCATATGCCAAAAAAGAAATGAAAGTGGTTCGCCGCTACACAGTTCAATCAATTAACTTAATTCTGTTATTTACAATTCCAGCAGCATTTGGGATTTTAGCAGTTTCACAATCATTGTATACTGGCTTGTATAGTCCAAGTGAATATGGACCAATTATTTTAGGTGTTGATGCGTTTCGTGGTATTTTCTTAGCCGCTTCAATGGTTACAGCCGCTGTTTTACAAGGAACAAATCAACAAAAAATTGCTGTGCGAAATGCCTTGATTGGTGTTGGGGTAAAGTTACTTTTAAATATTCCAATGATTTATCTCTTTGGGCCACTCGGAGATATTTATGCATCGATTTTCGCATTAGCAACTGATGTTGGATTAAACATAGTCCACTTGTACAAAGTTACACACTTCCCATTAAAACGCTTCTGGCGGAATACAATTTTAACAACACTTGCTAGTGGAATTATGATTGCCGTTGTGATTGCCGTGAACTATATTTATCCATATATTGGCTTAACGTTAGATTCACGCTTATCGGCATTAGTGATGACAGGTGTGAGTGCAGCAATCGGCGGAGTTGTTTTCCTCGGTCTTGCTTGGTATTTTGGCTTATTAAAACAATTAAAACGTGGATAAATGAATGAAGAGAGGAGCACGATGTGAAAAGCAGCGTGCACCTTTTCGTTTTTAAGAAAGGATTGAAAAAATGAGAATTGATAAAATTTTAGCAAATAGTGGATATGGTAGTCGAAAAGATGTAAAAAAATTATTACGAGCAAAAGCTGTCACTGTAAATGGGGCAATTATTCGTGATGCTGCGGCACATGTCGATCCGGAAAAAGACTTTATTTTTGTTGGGGATGATCAGGTACGCTACCAAGAGTTTATCTACTTAGTTATGAATAAACCAGCAGGTGTCATTAGTGCGACTGAAGATCGTGTACATGAAACAGTATTAGATCTTTTATCAGAAGCTGATTTTAGCCGCGAACCATTTCCAGTCGGACGTTTAGATATTGATACAGAAGGTTTATTGATTTTAACAAATGATGGAAAATTTGCTCACGAGGTACTAGCACCAAAAAAACATGTTGATAAGACCTATTATGCACAAATTGCCGGCCTTGTCACACCAGCTGATATTGCTGCTTTTGCGAAAGGTGTTATTCTGAAAGGGAACGCTACTAAAGGTGAAGAAGATTATGAAACGAAACCAGCGGTACTCAAAATTTTAACAACTGATACTGAAACAGGAACAAGTGAAATTGAAGTTACAATAACTGAAGGGAAATTTCATCAAGTTAAAAGAATGTTTGAAAGCGTTGGTAAAACTGTGCTATACTTGAAACGCATTCAGATGGGGAAACTAGTATTAGATGAGACGCTACCATTAGGAGCGTACCGCGAACTAACTGAAGCAGAATTAGCATTAGTTCTCACACGTGATTAAGAACTAGTCTCAAAATTTGACGGGCACCACCACAGTGGGTCCAAAACAAAGAAGGAGCGTATTGTACATGAAATTAAACATGACAACTCGACAAATTGCATTAACTGCAATTTTAAGTGCCTTTACAATGGTACTTGCATTGACACCACTAGGATTAATTCCCATTAATCCCGTAATTAGTATTACAATTATTCATATTCCAGTTATTATCGCGGCTATTGTCGTTGGACCAGCAAGTGGAATGATTGTTGGTTTAGTTTTTGGGATTTTCAGCATGATTAATGCAACCGTGAATCCCTCACTGCTATCACCAATCTTCTTGAATCCAATCGTGGCCATTATTCCACGAGTATTAATTGGGTTTGTTTCTGGATATGTGTATCTAGCGATGGCGAAAATAACGAAAAAGCAATTGACACCTATCGCCGTTGGTGTCGCAGCAACAGCGGGAACTTTAATGAACACTATCGGTGTTTTAGGAATGATTTATGTCTTTTATGGGAACTTTGTGTATGAAGTAACTGGCGTGAGTGTTGGACCTTTTTTAGGATCATTAATAGTAACAAACTCAATTCCAGAACTTATTATTGGCGTTATTGTCATTGTTTTAATTGTGAAGGCTTTATCGCGCACAATTTTGCGGATGTTACCAACAAAATAAATTGAAAAAGACACGCCCGTTCGGACGTGTCTTTTTCCCAAAATAGTTGAATTTAAGTATCGAGTATGGCAATAGAAAAAGAAAAAGCACTGCCACCCCTAGCAATACTTCTCAAAAAAATAAACGTGTTATATCCCGCTTATGCAACCTATAACTGAATTATACATTAAAAAAATAATTCTTGCAATCGTTTTCAAAGATAAAAAATTATTTTTCAAAAATAAATATAAAAAGTGGTAAAAAAATTCATGAAAAACAAAGCCGTTTTTTTCGAAAAGACAACATCACGAATTTAGCACTCTTATATTGAAAGTGCTAAATTATTGTGGTAAACTAAGGCTACATGTGATGTTTGATTCAGCACAGTTAAAAAGAGAAAATAAAAAGAAAGAATATAGAGGTGATTTCGTTGGCACAACGTGATTATTATGAAATTTTAGGTTTACAAAAAGGTGCTTCAAAAGAAGAAATTAAAAAAGCTTTCCGTAAGTTAGCACGTCAATACCATCCTGATGTTAATAAAGAAGATGGTGCAGAAGAAAAATTTAAAGAAATTCAAGAAGCATATGCTGTCTTATCAGATGATGATAAAAAAGCACGTTATGATCAATACGGACATGCTGCATTTGATCAACAAGGTGGCTTTGATGCATCTGGGTTTGACTTTGGTGATATCTTTAGTGAAATCTTTGGTGGTCGTGGTGGCTTCGGAGGTTTCGGTGGTTTTGGCGGACAACAACGTAATCCAAATGCACCGCGCCAAGGAAATGATGTACAAATGAGTATGGATATTACATTTGAAGAAGCAGCATTTGGTGTTAAAAAAGATGTCCGTATCAATCGAAAAGAAACATGTGGACACTGTAAAGGCACAGGTGCTGAAAATCCAACGGATGTGCATACATGTGGTCAGTGTCATGGGCGTGGGACAGTACAAACTGTGCAACAAACACCATTTGGTCGCTTTGCACAAGAAAGTGTTTGTCCAAAATGTCATGGAAAAGGAAAAACTGTTGATCATGCGTGTCATGAATGTCGTGGTGCTGGACAAGTAAATCGTCAAGCAACAATCGAGGTCGCTGTACCAGCAGGAATTGATAATGGTCAAACGTTACGTGTTGGTGGCCAAGGAGAAGCTGGAACAAACGGTGGACCAAGTGGTGATTTATACATTACTTTCCGTGTGTTAGCAAGTAAGCTTTATAAGCGCCAAGGATTCGATGTTCACATTGATGTCCCTGTTTCGTATGCACAAGCAACATTAGGAGCAAAAGTTGATGTTCCTACTTTACATGGAACAGTTGAATTTAGTATTCCAGAAGGAACACAGCCAGGATCAGAATTCCGTTTACGCGGAAAAGGAATTCAGCACTTGAATTCGTCACGTACTGGTGATCAATATGTGAAAATAAAAGTCGAAGTACCGAAAAAACTTTCACGGAAACAAAAAGATCTCTTAAAACAGTTCGAACAAGAACTCGGAGGACACCCAACTAGTGAAAAATCATGGTGGGATAAAGTGTTTAAATAAAAGAGAGAGTGTGAGCATGGTGCCATTTATGGCAGCTGACTGGCATGACAAAAAAGGAAGCACTGCCTGAAAAAAATTCACGCAGTGTTTTCGTTTTGTCGAAGGCAGCAATGCGAACCGCGTTTAAAAAGAGAGTGCTGACCACGGTGCGAACCAAAGTTATCAAGGAAAGCATCGAGGCGGTATGTGAAAAAAGGAAAGATAGCGTAGCCACAAAAAAGTGTAGCGCTGTCTTTTTGTTTTCGCGAGCCTTGAAGTGGGAAGCACGTTTAAAAAGAGAGTGCTGAAGCCGATTTTCACAACTGAGTTTATAAGGTGAAAAAGCAGTGGCGACGAAAATAAGGAAATGACTGAATTCAAAAGAAAATGAGTTCAGTCATTTTCGATTTTCAGCCAATTGCTAGGCTGAAGCTTTAAATTGAATAGCGCAAGCAAAACTTTAACAATTTTGTTTGAAAAAGTGTTGCCATTCCAGATGATTCCTCTAGTTATAAAGTATTGAATAATCCATAAATATTGTTAATTTAATTAACAACTATGATAAAATAAGTGCATAAATAAAACAAAGGGGGAATATATTATGAAAAAATTTATTGTAATTCTGTTTTTATCAGCTACACTGTTTACTACAGTAGCTCCGATTACAAGTTTTGCTGCTGTTGGAAATGCAGATGCTACGAGTACTTATGTAGATGCCGAATTAGTAGGTACGTTCGTTGATATTAATGAAATTAATGAAGTAACAAAGAGTAGTACATATGAGAATTTAACGCTTATTTCAACTACAAGGTTTAATTACGGTTCAGGTGGTACAGTAAATTCATATAATTTTGGGGAAGTACAAGGATTTGGAAGAGCTATTAGAAGTTCATTTTGTTGGAGTTCTAATTCTTTTTCATACCGAGACGTAAGTGTTGGGTTTGGTATAGGTCGTCCAGTATCGATAGGGTTTTCAAATCCTGGAACAACTGCTATGAATTGCACAACAGTACCAGATTCATTAAAAACAAGATATACGAGAATATACAATTATAATGATGTTACAATCAAAAAATATAAAGTCGACGTTTATGATAGATATTCTGGAAAATATCTAAGAAGTTATGATACAAGTTGGAGTACAATAAATGGGTTCAAGTATGTTCCACAAGCTGCGTAATAGATCTATTGTTATATTACTGATAATATTTATATTTGTAATAGCTTCTGTTGGATACAAAAATTTTATAAAGTCGACTTACTTGAATAGTGATATTCCTACAGTTAAAGTAGGTGATTCTTTTTATGATATGAGAGCTAATGAAAGGTATATAGTTAATAAAGTAGAAGTTTCAGAAGAAATAACTAATTTTTATTTTGAAACACCGCTTAATCATCAAGGATATAAGTTTAAGGGTATAAATCCTGATCAATCATTATCAGAATTTATTTCTACATTACAAGATTCTGAAGAAAATGTATTAATTCAAACGTGTAAAGATATTTGTGTCAAGTTTGAAAGATATGTTTTAGTTAATGCTTTTGACGAACAGTTAGTCGTATTAGAGATTTCAAACGACTAACTGTGCTACTTATGATAGAATTGTAAAGTAATTGGAATAATCATTGATGTTGTTAGGATAAATATTTATTTGATTGTGGTTTTTTTGAAATCAGCAAAGTTTTTATACATATTTATGCAAATGGAACGTTTTTGGAATAAAAATGGAACACTTGTATAGGAAAAATGTGATAAAGTGTAGTTTGTTAGAATGAACTCGCCAAAATATTTCATTTTCAATTGAAAAAAAGGGAAACAATGTATGATGAATTTATCAAGTAAAAATAAAAAAAGCCCTAAAGTAGTTTGGCGACTACTTTAAGGCACATTCAACACCGCAGACTGAAAAATATTAAAAGTTAGAATGAAGTAATCAGACCAGCAAGCGAAAAGCGATGCAGGTCTTTTATTTTTGTATGAATAAAAACAACTAAATAAGTGATCAACCAGTAACGAGATACTTCACTGGTTGATTGGAATACCGTTTAATGGCAACGGACAGTATCATAAATGCCATTCGTAACTAACTCATGTGACAGAATATGAGGATACCGTTAGTTGCGTCAGTGATCGGAGAAGACTGCCGAATGTCAGAAAAGGTCTGGGTGGAAGAATGATGGTGTAACAACCATGTGAGACGATTACGAACCTCATACTAGCGACTTTTGGTGTTTTTATCAGTTTGACCTACTCAAACCAAAGTTATCAAGGAAAGCATCGTCATGATTTAGCTTTTGATTCCTTGCAAAAACATTTTGTCTATTTGATGTACTTAAATCAATGTTCAAAATTTATTTTGCGTATCGGAATCAATTCTGCTTGGTATAAAAGCAGAAACAGCTTCATCACTCGAATATATAGATGCTAAACTAAAGGTGTCAAAAAACGACGAATAAGCATTGTCATCGAAAACAAATAATAGATCAGAATAACTAATAGTTAAAATAATTCAAAGATTGAAATGAAAGTTTCAATCTTTTTTTTTATTGTTTAGTACAAAAGTTTAAGTTAATTTAATTTTGCGGTTCTATACTCAAAATATCACAGTAGTGAAATAAAAAAAGAGTACGAGAACTGGAGGACTCAAAATGACTATGAACAACAAGAAAAAAAAGAAAAATCGCGTAATTATTGGTGTGTGTGCTTTTATCGTAATTGCGGTGATTGCTGGTCCTGTTATTATCGGAAGTGTAAGCAATAGTAGTGGTACAGCAGGATATATATCCGAAACAGCAACGACAGAAAGTATTGAAACTTACTATACTTTCTCAGGTAATGTTGCTAGTTCAAATGTACAGAATGTCATGGCAGAAAAAATTATGCAAATTAAAGAAATTAATATCAGCGAAGGTGACGAGGTCAGCGAAGGGACAGTATTGTTTACGACAACTGATGGTACAGAAATTAAAAGTAATATTACTGGTACAGTCAATACAATCTTGGTAGAACCTGATCAACAAGTCATGAGCGGGGGACAACTTGCTGAAATTATTGACTTAAATCAACTAGAGGTCGTTGTGAATGTGGATGAATATGATTTAAGTGCCGTTGAAATTGGGAAAAAAGTAGCTGTGCATATCGGATCACTTGATAAAGAAATCGAAGGGACGATTACTGAAATTTCACGAACAGCAATGACACAAAATGGAGTATCTTATTTTCAAGCAGTCGTGCAATTAGCAAATGATGATGCGGTGAAAGTTGGGATGACAGCTGAAGCAAAAATTTTAAAAGCATCAGCACTTGATGTTGTAACGATTCCTATGACTGCACTGTCATTCGATGAAGAAAATAATCCTATGATTTATACAATTGGTGAAGATGGAAAATTGGCAGAATCACTGGTTGAAATTGGGATTAATGACGGAAAAATTGTTGAAATCAAAAGTGAAATAGCTGATGGACAAACAATTTATTATCAAGACCAAGCTGCCGATGCGAGTAGCAGCTTTTTACCGCCAATTCCAGGAAGAAACTAAGGAGTAGCAGGTATGAATACAATTTTGAATATGAAAGATATTGTTAAAACATATCGTATGGGTGATGAAGAACAACGCGTACTGAATGAAATCAATTTTAATGTTGAACAAGGCGAATTTGTGACGATTTTAGGACCATCTGGTTCAGGAAAATCAACACTCATGAATATTATTGGCTGCTTGGATGTACCAACGAGTGGGAATTATGATCTGAATGGGAACGATGTTGCTCATATGGATGAGGAAACATTGTCTGAAGTCCGAAATCGGGAAATCGGTTTTATTTTCCAACAATTCCAACTACTACCACGCTTAAGTGCATTAGATAATGTGGAACTCCCATTAATTTACGCTGGTGTTTCGGAAAAAGAACGAAAACAGCGGGCAAAAGCAATGTTAGAAAAAGTTGGTCTAGGAACCAAATTAAAAAATAAACCAAATCAATTATCTGGGGGACAACAACAGCGGGTGGCGATTGCACGAGCATTGATTACCCAACCAACAATTTTATTGGCTGATGAGCCAACTGGAGCACTTGACCAGAAGACGGGTGTGCAGATTATGGAGCTATTTCAAGAACTCCATGCCGAAGGAAAAACAATTGTCATGATTACTCATGATGAGAAAATTGCTCGACATGGAAGTCGGATTGTGAAAATTTTGGATGGTACTTTGACAGAATATCGTCAAGAAGATGAACAACACGGATAAAAAACAGAAGCTCGCAGAAGGAAAGGAATGGACACCATGTTTAAAGAAAGCGTCAAGATGTCTTGGCAGAATATCATTCATAATAAGATGCGCTCTTTTCTCACAATCCTTGGAGTATTGATTGGCGTAACCGCAATTATCGCCTTGATTTCAATCGTTCAAGGTGTAACCGACAATATTACTGGTGAAGTGATGAAAATGGGAGCAAATAAAATTACAGTGCAAATTGCCGGAACACCATTAAAGCAAGGTTTGACACAAACTGATATTAACGAAATTGCTCAAATCGAAAATCTAAAAGGGGTCTCACCAACGGTTAGCGGTCAAACGAGTATTGTGTATAACGGTGAAGTAATGGAAGAAGTTGCTGTTCAAGGTAATAATGATGTACACTTTGCGAACAGTGATGAACTGTTAGAAACCGGACGTCCAATTACAATTGTTGATGTTGAGAGTAAAAATCGTGTCTGCTTAATTGGCCAAGATGTTGTGAAGGAACTCTTTCCAGCTGAAAGCCCAATAAATAAAGAAATTATAATCAATGGCGTGACACATACAATTATTGGAACCCTCCAAAAAAGTAGTGGTTTCAGTGCTAGCTCACCAGATCAATCAGTGGTTGTCCCTTATACGACAGCAATGAGCTTAATTGGAACAGGCTATGTGCCAGCACTGGATATTTATGTCGAAGATGAGGCGTTAGCACCAGAAACGACAGCAGAAGTTGAATCGGCATTATTAACCGCATTTAACTACAATGAAGACGGTTTTCGAATTGTGAATATGCAAAATATTTTAGATACAGTAGAACAAATGACGGGGACAATGAGCATGTTACTCGCAGGAATTGCTGCAATTTCCCTTGTTGTTGGTGGAATTGGCATCATGAACATGATGTTAGTAACAGTAACGGAACGAACAACTGAAATTGGCTTGCGGAAAGCATTGGGAGCAAAACCCGGAACAATTCAGCTTCAGTTTGTGTTAGAAGCATTATTCTTATCATTGTTCGGTGGTATTTTAGGACTCATTTGTGGTATCTTTATTTCCTTTGTCGGAACAATGGCAATTGGTGTTGAATTTACACTAGTCGGCTACTCAATTCCGTTAGCACTTGGATTTTCAGCGGTAATTGGTCTTGCATTTGGTTATGCACCAGCGAAGAAAGCGAGTCGCTTGAATCCAATTGATGCTTTACGGAGTGTCTAACTAGCTGAAGAAATTAGAGTATGACTTTCATTTCATTGCTAAATATGTTGTAATAATACTGATAGGGGAGGAGAATAGCGATGTTTCATATTTTAGTAGTAGAAGACGAACGTGATATTCGCCAAATGATTGGTGAATATTTGCGAACAAATGGTTATCACGTGTTTGAGGCCAGCAATGGTGATGAAGCGTTACGCATGATGGAGGCCCAACATATTGACTTACTAATTACCGATATTATGATGCCTAAAATCAATGGTTACACATTAACAAAAGATCTTCGAGCAGCCGGCTATGAGTTGCCAATTCTCATGATTACTGCCAAAGAAACAATTGATGATAAGGAAACTGGTTTTCAAAGTGGGACAGATGATTATATGGTGAAACCCATTATTTTGCGAGAACTTGCCTTACGGGTGCAAGCATTGTTAAAGCGTGCGAAAATTGCTGCTGAAAAACAAATTACATTGAAACATTCATATTTTAATCTCGATTCATTCACAGCCTGTATTAATGGAGAAACGATTGCCATACCGAAAAAAGAATTTTTAGTATTATTTCGTTTATTAACACAACCAGGAAAAATTTTCACTCGTCAACAACTGCTCGATGAAATTTGGGGGTTCGATAATGAAAGTGGAGAGGGAACAGTTAACGTTCATATTTCACGATTACGAGAACGGTTAAGTGCCTGTCAAGATTTCGATATTGTGACTGTTAAAGGCTTAGGAATTAAGGTTGTGCTCCGATGAAAAAGTATGTATCGTCTTTATTTGCAAAATATTTACTTATTTTTATTGGTGTTTTGATTGTCACGAATTTGCTGGCTACGATAGCAGCACTTGTATTATTCAAAGATTTTCCTTTTAACGTGATTGATGTTTCAACAGACTTGCCATTGAAGTTTGCCGCACGATTTGGCATGATGTCGTTGATCATCGGTGGCATCTTCATTTTTGTTGCAACACGGATTGTTGTGAAGCCAATTGCGAAATTATCAGATGCAGCAAAACAAGTAGCAAATGGTAATTTTGAAAGTTTAATTATCACAAAACCATCTGGTCATGATGAAATTAGCGAATTGACGGATAACTTCAATTTGATGATTAGTGAATTAGCCAAAAATGAATACCTCCATAAAGATTTTGTCTCAAATGTCTCACATGAATTTAAAACCCCATTGGCATCAATACAAGGCTATGCCGAGCTCTTAGCGATGCCAAATTTATCAGAGGAAAAAAGACTTGAATATGCAACTGTGATTACAAGACAAACCAAACGATTAGCGAAATTATCAACAGATATGTTACGCTTATCAGAATTAGAAAATGAACATATTTTAGCAAAGAAAGAAACGTTTAGTCTCGATGAACAACTTCGTGATGCGTTACTTTTGCTACAAAATGAGTGGGAACAAAAAGTACTTGAGTTAGATATCCAACTTGAACCGACGCAAATTACTGGAGATCGTGCTTTAATATATCAAATCTGGGTGAACTTAATTGGAAATGCCATTCGCTATACAACACCACATGGAATTTTAGCCATTACACTTCAGACTATTGCAGGGAAACACTGTGTTACCATTACAGATACTGGAATTGGGATGTCCTCAGAACAACAGGCGCGAATTTTCGAACGGTTCTATCGTGCTGATGAGTCACGAAATACGGGGGGAACTGGATTAGGATTGCCAATTGTGAAACGAATTGTTGAACTCCATCAAGGTGAGATAAAAGTTGACAGCATTCTTGAACAAGGGACAACAATCACAATTATATTACCATGAGTAGTAGGGCTTGACTTTGCCGGAATTACTCTTTAAAATAGAGACACTTTAGCTAAAAAAGCACCAAAGGGAGTGTGTGTATGGAACGTATGATTTTTGTGAATGTACCTGTTCAAGACCTACCAAAAAGTATGGCATTTTTTCGGAAACTCGGGTGGGAGTTTAACCTTGATTTTACCGATGAACAAGGAGCTTGTTTAGTCATTAGTGATACAATTTTTGTGATGTTACTAGTTCCGGAATTTTTTGAGAGCTTTACCAATCGACCGGTAGCAACTGCCCAAACAAGCGAAGTAATTCTTTCGTTATCGGCTGAAAATCGTGAAGAAGTCGATCAGTTTATCACGACAGCAATTGCTGCTGGAGCCAGCGAAACAACGTATAATGATTTAGGATGGATGTATCAACGGGGCTTTGCTGATCTTGATGGTCATCTTTGGGAATTTGCTTGGATGGATACGGCACCAAGTATTGAATAATGTAAAAAACTGGTCTGCAAGATGCATGACCAGTTTTTTTATGGGAGTGAAAGCAATTTAGTGATATAATCAAGTGAAAAGGAGTGGGTGAAATGTTTTATAAAACAGAAAATTTACGAACAGACGAAATTTATCTTCAGTTGCGCAAAACGCAACAAGGGGATGTTGAAAAAGCATGGGTACCAGCCTATCACTTTGCTATTTGTCTGGCAGCGACAGATGAAGTTGTCGGAAAATGTGATTTGCGAATCGGCCATAACGAAAATACCTATTATGGTGGGAATATTGGCTATGAAATTTTCACGAAATACCGAGGACATTACTATGCGGCGAAAGCTTGTGAATTGCTATTCCAACTTGCCAAACGTCATGCAATGAGCGAAGTGGTGATTACTTGTGATGAAAATAATCTCGCTTCACGCAAAACGTGTCTGGCTGCTAGTTGCGAGTTTGAAGCTGTCGTCCCAATTCCAGTGTGGCATGATTTATACCATCGGGAACACCATCGCGAAACAACCTGTCGCTATGTAAAAAAGCTGTGATGACGAGTCGTCTCACAGCTTTTTTATGTGAATTGCCAGTTAGCGTTTAGCCATTTCAATGACAAAAACGTGGCAATCAGTTTGCGCTTTATAAGTTAAATCAGTTTCAATCACTTCTAAGCCATCACCATGGCTGAGCGATACCTGTTCATTAATTAGAGCATCACCCTCAATTTGGATCACATACGCCTGTCTTCCAGGTGCAACCTCATAGGTTGCTTGGTTGCCAGCATGTAAGTAGAGGACATGCATATTCACATCTTGGTGCATCGTAATTGGTGCGGCTTCTGGTTGTGGTGAAACAAGATGAAACCATTGATCAACACGGACATCAAATGGAATGCGTAAATCACCATATTGTGGGGTGACCCCGTGTTTATCAGGAAGGACCCAAATTTGTAAAAAGCGTCCTTCACTTGTTCCGAAGTTATGTTCACTATGTTCAACCCCTGAACCAGCACTCATATATTGTGCTTCACCGGCATGCAATGTTTCTTGATGCCCCATACTATCACCGTGGGTTAGCTCACCACGAATAATGTAAGACAGAATTTCCATGTCGCGATGTCCATGTAAATCAAACCCAGTTTGTGGGGCAATGAGGTCATCGTTCACGACACGTAAAACGCCAAAATGCATGCGTTTCGGATTATAGTATTCAGCAAATGAGAAATGAAAATGACTATCAAGCCAACCATGATTTGCATGGCCGAGCTCTTGGAATGGATATTTTGTTAACATAATACAACACTCCTCTCAGGACTCAAACAGAATAATGCTTTTTTAGAATGTTTCAGCAAGCTGTGGTAAAGTTGTCACAATATCAGAAACGATTTGATGGCTATCACCACCGGCATCAAGACCTTCAATGGCAACTGTTTGGTAGTCATAAACACCTAAAAAGGCGAGAATCGTTTTTAAATAGCGATCAGCCATCTCATAATCAGCCGCTGGTCCTTCAGTATAGAACCCACCGCGAGCAGCAAAGTGGATTGCTTTTTTATTTTCCAATAAACCAACAGGTCCTTGAGCCGTATAGGTAAATGTAATACCAGCTGCAGTGACATAATCAAAGTAAGCTTTCACAATTGCTGGTAATCCAAGATTCCACAGCGGAGTTGCAAAAATGTATTTATCAGCTTTCGCAAATTGATCAGCATAACGTAAATGAGTAGCGCTACGAGCGGACTCGTCAAATTCGCGAGCAGTGACCATTAAATCAGTTGGGCGAAGAAAATCAATATCTTCTTTATATAAATCCAATTCAATAAGGGTATCTTCCGGATGAAGTGTCCGGTATTGCTTCACGAATTCATCAGCTACTTGCTTTGAACGTGATGTTCCTTCGGGTTTAATATTTGCATGAATATAGAGTACTGTTGCCATAAATGTGGCCCTCCTTTAAGTTGTGAGTGTGCTTGTATTACTCATCTATATCTGCTATTATAACACCATACTTTAAACAAACAAGTACGCATAAAAAAAAGAGTCACTATGGAAATGTAAAGTGAATAAAGGAGATTTTGATGATGGTAGACTATTATTGCCCACTGGAACATACAACCACAGTTATTGGTGGAAAGTGGAAATTACGCATTATTGGTCAATTACAGCAAGGACCAGTCCGCTTTAATACACTAAAAAGACAGGTTGAGGGTATCACTGACTTGATGTTGACAAAATCACTGAAAGAATTAGTGGCGGCAGGTGTTGTCGTCCGCAAACAATACGAAAGTATTCCCCCACATGTCGAATATCAACTTACACAAGCAGGACAAGCATTGCTTATTGCTTTAGAGCCTGTAGCTGAGTGGTCAGAAACGATGCTCATGCAAAATCAGTAATAGAGAGAGAAGGTTAGTAGATGAACTATCAAGAATGTACATATTACACAAACGTAGAGGCAGCAGATATTATCGTTGCTTTTATTAATGAATATAATTTTGGTGTTATCATTGAAGATAGTAGCGATTTAACACGGGAATTTGAAGATCGTTTCGGTGAAATTTATCAATTGAATGCAGCAGACTATCCTGAAACAGGAGTGCGGATTAAATTTTATGTACCTGAGAATGAAGATGGCCGGGAGCAACTTGCACAATTACAACAACAAATCACAACATTACCACTCGATCGCACACCAGATCGCTGGGAGTTTAGTGAAGTTGCGGATACCGATTGGGATCAATACTGGAAAGATGATTATCAACCAATTCAATTGAGCCAACGCGTTGTCGTGAGTCCAACCTGGATTGAATATCCGATTACAAACGATGAAATCGTAGTAAACATTGATCCGAAAATGGCATTTGGAACAGGGAGCCATGAAACAACGCAATTATGCGCCCAGTTGCTTGATGACTACGTGACTCAACAAGATCAAGTAATCGATATTGGTACGGGAACAGGAATTTTGGCAATTATTGCTAAAAAACTTGGTGCACAAGCGGTTATGGCTACAGACCTCGATCAAGTTGCAGTTGATACAGCACAAGAAAACATGCACATTAATAATGTTGAAGTTGCGGTGTTGAAAGCAGATAAATTGGCTGCGATAGCATTTGAACCAACAATGATTGTTGCGAATATCGTGTATGATGTCATTTCACTTTTAATTCCACAAGTGTATGAAAAATTACCAGTCGGTGGTAGCTTTATTACTTCAGGTCTCAATGAAGAGCAAGGTGAAGCAATTGCTGAACAACTACTCAATCAGGGGTTTGAAATTGTTGAACATCGCTTACTTAATGGTTGGGCTGGAATTATCGCCGAAAAAAATTAACTACAAAATGCCCACTTCGATTGAAGTGGGCATTTTTGTATAGATGTGTCATTGTTAGAGTTCAATCAAAACTTCATCGCCATCAGCACTTTTAATTTCAATGAATGTACCTGGATGAGTGTGACGTACTTGCTTAATCACGTTGAAAATACGAACAACATCTGAACGTGAAAGTGAAGCATCGAAGGTTTGGCTATTGAGTATTGATTGGGAAATATACCTGCCAAGGCGATTGAAAAGCAGCCAATAAGGAATTGAAATACGAACAGTACGACTATCACTGATGATTTTGATTTTCATTTATTCAACCAAGATTCGGATAGTATCACCTTCGGCACTATCAATTTCGACTAAATTCCCCAAAAATCCACTTTCGACAAGCAATAAAATTTGTGAAAAATCCAGAGACTCTAACTGTTTGTTACCGCTGACTTGCGGTAGTTTCATACCAACATCAATAGCGACTTGTAAGAGTGGCAACGGAAGATTCACCCGAACAGAATCCCCAGTTTCTGTTTCTATTAAAATACGTAATGTTAATTCTTCAAAAGCTTTCCGTTCATCTTCAGGAATATAACGTGCTGTTGAGTCATTGCCTAATAGCGTATCGACACTCACATGAAAAAATTGTGCGAGTGGAATTAACAGCATAATGTCTGGACAAGTTAAATCATTTTCCCACTTTGAAACGGCTTGAGCAGAAATCCCCAACGCTGTGGCGACGTCTTCTTGTGTAAGCCCCTTTTCTTTTCGATAATTTGCAATCCGTTTTCCAACTGTTGTTTCCATAAAACGACTCCTCCTTACTTACTGCAAATCGGCTTGCAAGTAAGATTAATTTTATTATAAAAGAATGAGAGAGGAAAATATAGCACTTTATTGTTGAGAAAGAATCTATTCTTCCAACTTTTAGTTGAATATGCCGCAACTAAAAGTTGATTTTTAAGAGAAGATATATTTTTACTAAAAAAATTAGAAAAGTGGGTATATAATTTGACATATTGATAAATGTTGATATATAATTGTTGATGCTGACAAACCATCGAAGGGCTTCGATGTATACGTCAAGGTGAAGTAAAGGAAAGGTGCGAAAAAAATGTTGGATGTTTTTCAGCAACAAAATCGCCATAGTGTCATCACTCACACACGGAATCGATGTTGCACGTGGGGAATTTTAAGCGAATATAAGACAGAGAAAAGAGGAAAAATTTTATGTTAACAGGGCCATTTTTTGAACAATTTTTAGGTCTGACGTCACCATTCACATTAGGGGCAATTGTTGCGTTAGTCGGAGTATTTGGAATTTTATTTATGTTGCAGCAAAAACGCGTGAAATTTTCACGACGGATGTTTATTGCAATGGGACTTGGATTAGGAATGGGAATTCTCTTGCAACTACTTGCCGGGATACCAGATGATCCAACACAAGTAGTTTGGTTACAAGAGACAACAACTTGGTATAGTTTATTTGGAAGTGGCTTCACGAAGCTCTTACAAATGTTAGTTATTCCAATTGTATTTGTTTCAATTGTTCGTGTGATTATGAACTTAGAAGGACAGAATCTTGGGAAATTGACATCACGCACAATTTTATGGTTATTAGGAACAACAGCAATTGCAGCAATTATCGGGATGATTCTCGCAAATGTTTTCCAACTTGGAAGTGGACTAGAACTGATTGCTACTGAAGTTGAAGCCAAAGAAGTGACAAATATTGTCACAACCTTCTTGAATTTAATTCCAGCGAATCCAGTCAAAAGTATGGTTGAAGGAAATATTGTTGCCATTGTAATTTTTGCGTTATTTATTGGGGTAGCAACAAAGCGAATGGGTAGCCGAAAACCAGAACAAATTGCACCAGTGAAAGATTTTGTTGAGGCAAGTTACCAAATTTTGATGAGCGTTGCGATGTCGATTATTAAATTAATGCCTTACGGAATTGTCGCATTATTAGCCTCAACAATTGCCGGTCGAGGATTATCAGCAATTCTTTCAGTTGGAATGGTTGTTGTTGTGATTTACTTAGCGTTATTCATTCAATTTGGAATTCATCTTTTGATTTTAACAGGGCATGGATTGAATCCATGGCAATATGTTCGTAAAGGGTATGAGCCACTTTTATTTGCCTTTACATCACGTTCAAGTCTCGGAACATTACCAGTTACGCTGGAAACATTAACACAGAATCTCGGTGTAAGTGTCGGAACAGCAAACTTTGTTGGAAGTCTCGGAACGACAATGGGGATGAATGGATGTGCTGGAATTTATCCGGCTGTTTTAGCAGTCATGCTTGCTCGAATGACAGGAACACCAATGGATGCTAGTTTTTACATTTTATTATTAATCGTGATTACGTTAGGTTCAATTGGGATTGCCGGTATTCCAGGAACAGCGACAGTTGCTGCATCAGTAACCTTAAATGGTGTCGGATTAGGTTCAGCTTTTAGCTACATCGGTCCAGTTTTAGGGATTGACCCAATTTTAGATATGGGACGAACAATGATCAATGTTAGTGGTACTATGACAACGGCAATTGTTGTTGATCGCTCAATGGGAACGTTAGATGTAGCGAGTTATAACCAAAGTGGTCAACATTTAGACGAGGAAATTGAAGCCTAAGAATTACTGTGCTATAATGAGGCACTTACCAAAAAAACGAAAGGTGGAATGAAGATGAAGGTCATCATTATTGGAGGAATTGCTGGAGGAGCGACAACGGCAGCGAAGTTGAACCGTGTCAACCCACAAGCACAAATTACGATGTATGAAAAAGAAGATTATGTTTCGTTTGGGGCTTGTGGCTTACCATATTTTATTGGGAATCAATTTCATCAACCCGAAGGCATGATTAATCGTACACCAGAACAATTTGCAAAGACAGGTATTCAGGTGAAAATTCGCCATGAAGTTATTGCGATCGACAGTGAGGCAAAGACAGTTCGTGTTCGTAATCTCGAAACGAATGAAGTCTTTGTTGATCATTATGATCGCTTAGTTCTTGCAACTGGGGCAAAACCAATTATTCCACCATTTCCAGGAATTGAGCTTGACCATATTTTTACGTTTACAAAATTAAATGATGGAACAGCAATTAAAGATCAGCTCGAAACAGCACAGAATATTACCATTGTTGGTGGTGGCTTCATCGGTTTAGAATTAGCTGAACAACTCCATGAATTAGGGAAAAAAGTTCGCGTAATTGAGCTAGCGAGTCATGTAATGGGGAAAGTGTTTGACCCTGAAATTAGTGAAAAACTAGCAGCTGAATTACAAACGAATGGAATAGATTTACACCTTGAAGAAGCGGTAACGAGCTTCAATGGTGATGGGGTTGTGCAAGAAGTTGTCACAAATAAAGCGACATATGCTACGGACTTAGTTATCCTTGCTATTGGGTTTCAACCAAACGTTGAGTTAGTAGCTGGACTAGGTTTCGCACAGTTTGAAAATGGTGCCATCATCGTTGATAATCAAGGTAAAACATCAATACCTGACATCTATGCAGTTGGAGATTGTGCAACAGTGGAAAATCGGATTTTACAAGAACCAATGTACTTGCCATTAGCAACAACAGCAAATAAATTAGGACGAATTGTTGGTGAAGTAGTTGGTGGCTTAGATAGCCATTTCCCGGGGATGCTAGCTAGTTCAGGAATTCGTTGTCTCGGAATCGAAGCTGGGGCAACAGGTTTAAATGAACAAATTGCGAGAGCAAAAGGACTTCAGTATAAAGTTAAAACAATTACGGATAAAGATCACGCCGGTTATGTGAAAGGTGCAGTTGAATTAACAATAAAGCTGGTGTATCATGCTGAAACTAAAGTTATTCTAGGTGGACAAATTGTTGGACCAAAAAATGCTGTTTTACGTGTTGATGTTTTAGCAGCAGCTATTTATAAAGGAATGACAACTGATGAGTTAGGCCTATTAGACCTCGTCTATTCACCACCATTTTCACGGACATGGGATATTCTCAACGTCGCAGGAAACGTCAGTAAATAACCAAGTGCTGAGCACGGTTTTACAAACAAAACCTTCGAGGTAAAATCACTTCCGGAATGCCAGAAAATCTTCAACAATTGAGTAAAAGAATTCAAATTGATGAAGATGTCTGGCGAGGAAGTGAAGTGCGAAGCATGCCGAAAATAACCAAGTGCTGAAGCCGTTTTTCACAGCAAGTATATGCAGGGTGAAAAAGTGGTGGCGACGAAAATAAGGAAATGACTGGATTCAAAGAAAATGAGTTCAGTCGTTTTCGATTTTCAGCCAACCACTAGGCTGAAGCATGCCGAGAAAGTTGAGTGTTTGAAGCCGTTACTTCAAAACAGGAAGTGAAGGAAACATCAGGGCGGTATGTCGCATAAGTAAATACTGATAGTCGGCTGACACCGCTGTAGTACTCAAAAAACAAAAGCGTTTTCAATTTTTGGCGAATATTGCTATAATAAGAGCAAAGCACAAAAAGGAGAAAAACAAATGGAAAATTTAACTGTAACTGAAATTGCTGCTGAAATTCGCAGTGTCTATGATGATGGGACATTTATTTATGTTGAATTAGGTGATGCTATGGTTGAAATTGAACGAAATGATGTAGCAAATCCTGAAGAAGTAACAATTGATGAACTAGCTGAACTTATTGCGAAATTTTATTAAGCAAACAAAAAACGCCCATTGATTTGGGCGTTTTTTGTTTGAATTATTTATTGTCATTATCGAGATGCTCATTTTTATCCCAAGTTTTGTGGAACCAGAAATAACGACCGACTAAAGCCCCTGAAATGAAGATAATCAGCGTGGCAATTAAAAGGGGAATGTTATCCCGGGCAATGAGGGCAAAACCAACAAAAATGACAGGCAGTAAAAGTAAAATTAGAATAACGCTTTTCATAGGAAACCCACCTTTATTCGAAAATGTACTTTATTATGCCACGTTTACAACAAAAAGCCAAATTTTTTCTGCTTTTTAGAAAAAATTAGTTATCAAGTGCACTAGCAGCTACCGCAAATTCAGCTTGGCTTGGTAAGACTTGCTTTTCTTTGACTGGGAATGTGGCATCGAAAGCTGCTGTTGCTTCCGGATCAAGAGCGAAAACATCTGAAAAAATGATTTGTCCGCTTAAATTCGTGTTTGTCGCTGCCGTGAGTGGAAGTACTTGAAGTCCTTTGTAAAAATTCCCATCGGGCATCGCCACACCGAAGTGTTTTCCACCAATAAAGCCATAAGGTTCGTAGTGATGAGGATAACCGAGAATGACAACCGCAAGCGCAGAGGTTTTTTTTGCTGCTTCTAAGAAGTGGGTGATGAGTTGGCGTCCAAACCCTTTTCGGTGATAATCCGGATGAATTGATACCGGGCCAAAAGTCAGTGTTAGTCGTTCACTGCCGTCAGCTGCAATAATTTTTGAGCGGGTCGTGAAAAGACTACCGATAATTTTGCCATCGACTTCAATAATAAATGAAAGTTCGGGTAAATAATCGGGGTGGTTGCGCATTTGATGAACAAGGTAATGTTCTTCGCAACCGGGAACATATAAATTATAGAATGCTTCGCGTGTAAGTAGTTCGACTTGATGGAAATCAGCAGGCTGTTCATGGCGAATAATAGTAGACATAAGGGAAACCCTCCTTTAATAATGATAGCTTTAGTATACTAAATTCTGGATAAAAAGCGAATTTAATTTCAGAATGAAAAGCAATACTTGATTTTTGTTTGTGAAAATCAGTATACTAGAATGATAGAAATATAGGAAAAGAGGAATTGGCATGCAACGCTATTTTATTGATGAAACACAACTGAGTGGTGAGACTGTGACAATAACTGGTGATGATTTTCACCATTTAAAACGTGTTATGCGTGCAAAACTTGAACAAAAAATTATTGTCTGCTTACCAAATGAACTCACATATTTAGTCGGAATCAGCGAAATTGCTGATGATTATATTGAGGCACAGATTGTTGAAGAGCTTGAGCAACACGTCGAACTCCCCATCGCTGTGACAATTATTCAAGGATTACCGAAAGGTGATAAGCTCGAGTATATTATTCAAAAAGCAACAGAACTCGGGATGGCAGAACTCGTACCGTGGGCTGCTAAGCGTGCAATTGTCAAACTTGATGCTAAAAAAGCAGTAAAAAAAATTGAACGTTGGCAAAAAATTGCGAAAGAAGCTGCGGAGCAATCACACCGCGTTGTTGTCCCGACAATTCATGATGTTCAAACAACACAACAAGTTTTAGCAAGTTTGAAGACATTTGATAGTGTGATTATCGCATTTGAAGAAACGGCAAAGGCAGGAACCCATGCGATGTTTAAACAGATCGCACAACAATTGACACCAGGGCAACGTGTTGCAATTATTATTGGTCCTGAAGGGGGCTTAAGTGAAGATGAAGTTATTAAGTTCAGTGAGTATGGAGTAACTGCGAGCTTTGGACCGCGGATTTTACGCACAGAAACAGCATCGAGCTATGCGCTCAGTGCGTTAAGTTATGAACTTGAACTCTAGAGAAAAACTAAGAATACGACGCGAAGAGCAGAGCACTGATTGAAAGAGCTCTGCGTTTTTTGTTGAAAAAAGCAAAAAATAATCTTTCTTGTAATTTTTCATTATTATTGGCATGATGATGCCATATAATATAGGACGTAAAAAAACGTAAGAGTAGGGAGGAGAACGGTAGTTTTGCAATTTTTCGGAAAGAAGTGATGAACAATGAAGCACAAACATACTGGATGGAAGATTTTTTTCGGTATATTTATTGTGTTACTAATTGCCAGCATCGGGGTAATTATTTATGTGAGTCTACAATTGCAACAAGTTGCATTTTTCCCAGAACCAGCCGGATCACCAGTATTACCAGCAACACTTGTTGATCGGGTTGCACTCGAATTTGATGAAAAAACCCCGAATTATGAAAAATTTAGTATTACAACCCGAGATGGCTATGAACTTGATTCGGCCTTTGTCCCCGCAGCAAATCCAAGTAATAACTATATTATCCTAGTCCATGGTATTACACGGAACATCCAATCATCGATGAAATTATATCCAATGTATCATGACTTGGGTTACAATGTTATTTTATTTAGTTTACGCAACCATGGTGAGAACGAACCGGATATTACTTCATATGGTGTGACAGAAAAATATGATTTAGCGGATGTTGTTGATTATACATATCAACGGTTTGGCAATGATATTAACGTGGGACTCCATGGTATCTCATTAGGGGCGGCAATTGCTTTACAGTATGCAGGATTACCAGAGGCAAATGTTGATTTTGTTATAAGTGATTGCGCGTATCAATCAGCGGCTGCTGAATTGACCTATCAACTTGGTGAACAATACCCACAATATGCATGGTTCCCATTTGTCCGCACAACTGGCTGGCTGACACAAGTGACAGATGGTGTTGATTTATATGAGGCGTCACCAATCGCAGCTGTACCAAATATTGAAGTTCCTGTTTTCTTCATTCACGGGCTTGAAGATACGTTCACACCAACGACAGATGCTGTTCAACTCTATCAAGCGAAAACAACTGGAGCACGTGAATTATGGCTTGTTCCAAATGCTGGTCATGATGAATCAATTGAAACAGATACAGCAGGCTACGAAGCTAACGTTGCTAATTTTATCAATCAATATGTCTATTAATTCTGAAAAAATGACTGTAGTCACAAGAAGATGCTTCCTTTGGCTTCGGTCGTTTTTTTGCTAGTTTGTGTGAAAAGGGAACTTGCTGAGATGGACGATAGTGCAGTACTTGTGGTATTGTTAGAGCATGATTGGTGATAATCACGAAGAAAGGAACTCACTATGAAAACAACTACGTATTTATATATGCTAAACTACCAAGGTCATGAACAAGAATTATGTGAGTTTGAACAACGGTATTTATTTGGTACACCGCAACAAACTGGTGTCAAATATCGTCTGACAACGCAAGAAATTGATCCGGCAACAAGTCCTTTTTTTCGCTATCGTTTAGAAGTCGCATTTCAGGCACCGACACTGGCAGAACTCGTGGCAGCAGTAGAAGCCGCACAGATTCATTATGATGAATTTAAAATCCACTATTTAAAAGCAGAAAATGAACCGCTCAGTTATCAAGAACGGCTACAAGCTTGCCGAGCTGTAGGCTTTGTCGTTGGTGGTGAGGCGAACATGCATGCACCACTCGTAAATTTGGGTTTAACTTATCTTGAAGGTGAATGGTATTTTGGACTCGTTGAACATCATGATGCGAAATGGCAAACGCGTTCACAAAAGCCACATTCGTATTCGAATTCAATCAACAATAAAGTGGCGAAAATTGCTGTCAATGTCGCGTGTGGAACCGATACGCAACTCCACTTAGTCGATCCATGCTGCGGTGTTGGAACGGTAGTGATCGAGGCCTTAATGCATGGTGTAGCGATTCAAGGGTATGAAATTAACCCGACAGTTGCCCAACAAGCACAAGAAAACAGTCAACATTTTGGTTTGAAGAATGTGATTCAAGCACAAGATATGCATGAAGTAACAACTCATTATGACGTTGCGATTATTGATATCCCCTACGGGCTCTATACGCCAACGACACGTGAAGAACAACTCGCAATCTTAAAAACAGCGAAACGAATTGCAAATCGTTTAGTGCTATTAACAAGCGAAGATTTAGATGAATTGATTTTTGAAGCTGGCTATCAAAACATTGATACTTGCCTCGTTCGTAAAACGAATGTCTTTACTCGGCGGTTATCTGTCTGTGATTAATCAGACGAAAAAAGCAATTGAACATGGTGTTCAATTGCTTTTTTTTTTGCTAAATTAGGCGTAATGTTGGATGGTGTTTTTTAAAACAAGCGTATGTCACGAGTAACCCAGCTGCTTCCGCTAGTGGGAGTGCGAAGAAGACCCCGTTTAACCCGAAAAAAGTAGCACAAAGCACGATCATCATCACTTGAAAAATAAAAGTCCGCATCAAGGCAATAAATGCCGAAGTCTTGCCGTTTGATAAAGCAGTAAAGAATGCCGAACCAAAAATATTAAAGCCCATAAATAAAAAGGCGAGTGCCGAATAACGAAACCCAGTGACGCTTAAGGCGAAAATTTCAGATGTTGGTTCGCTGAAGAGGCGGACAAGTGGCTCAGCAAAAATCATCCCAAAACTAGCTGCTACTAAAGCGGTAAAGAAAATTACGTGATGACTAAAACGAAAAATTTGGGCAATTCGTTTTTGATTTTTTTTCCCGAAATTAAAGCTGACAATTGGAGCAATACCGGTAGCATAACCCATAAATGCTGCTGTAAGAAAGGTCTGACCATATAGAATAATTGTAATAGCAGCAATGCCGACTTCACCAGCAAGGCGCATCATCGTGATATTTAAAAGGATGGTGACGACAGCTTGCGAGAGATTGACAACCATTTCCGAAGCACCATTCGCACATGTTTCCCATAACTCGCGCCAATGCCATTTTGGTTTGATGAAGTGTAATTGAGTGGAGCGGGTTTGTCCAAAATAGTGTAATCCAACAATGAATGGGACACAATACCCAAGTCCAGTCGCAATTGCGGCACCACTAATGCCGAGGTCGAATAAGACAATAAGGACATAATCGAGAATAATATTGATCACACCACCAATGACAGTTGAAATGAGGGCGAGTTTTGTTTTGCCGGCAGTAATGAATAAAATTTGAAAAAAGACCCCAATCATGGCAAAGGGAACAGAAAGAAAAGTCCAAATAGCGTAGGTATGGGCATAGGGATAAATGACAGCATTTGCTCCTAAAAGGTGTAAAAGGGGTTCTAAAAACCCGAGATTGATGGCACATAATAGCAAACTAAAGAGTGAAAGGATCATGACGAGAAAACTAAAGATACTCCGCGCTTCACTAAGGGCATTTTCGCCGAGTTTACGGGCAATTACAGCACTACCACCAGTGGCCATCATCATCGCAATTGCGACCACAAACATAATAAGGGGAAAAACAATATTGATAGCCGCTAATGCATGAGTATGAATAAAGTTGGCGACAAACATGCCATCAATAATCGTGTAAGCACTCGTAAATAAAAGGCCGATAATTGTAGGTAAGGCGTAAGAAAGTAGATTTTTTTTCGTAATAGTTTGATTTAATTGGGTAATAGGCATAAAAAGCTCCTTGATTTACAGTGTTTGATTCAGTATAATCTTTCCCATAATGGGAAGGTCAAGAAAATGAAAGAAAATTTATTTACAATTGGTGAAGTAGCGAAAATCAAACAAATTCATCCAAAGTCATTACGCTATTATGAAAGCATTGGGATCTTAACACCGGCTAAAATTGATCCGAAAACAAAATATCGCTATTATACACAACAACAATTAGATTTAGTCGGATTGATTCAATTATGTGTCGATTTAGATATTCCGTTAAAATTACTCAAACAATTTTCTGATGAAACGGGAAATAATATTGCCTTGGCGCAATTATTTGCATACAGTAAGGCAGCGGCTGAAATGAAAATTAACAAATTACAACAAAGTTTAGCGTATCTTGATTCGTTTGAAGAAGAATTACAACAAAATCAAGCATTACAACCAACTGCCGAACAATTTAGCCAAAAGCAAGAGCAGCAGAAACAGTATTACTGCGTGAAATTACCAGGATTTCCATCAATTACTAACTATTGGTTAAATTTTCAAACATTACAAGCTGAGCTGGCACAATTTGGTTTCACCAAAAGTTATGAAAATGGCATCATCATGCGGCGCGAAGGCGAGCAAACATATGGATATTATCAATTTATTGAAATCTTGACAGCAGCCGAACATCAGCAAGAAAACATCTTCATCATCCCAGCGGGAACGTATACTGGACGAATCATTGCTGAAACAGCGGTTAATGAGGCGGAGAATCAGCAATTTTTTGAGCAAGATCCGCAGTTAGAACTGCTTGTTTTTACAGAATATGTGCTTGGTGTCTTTAATATTGAATCATTTTCTTTTAAAATGAAATTTATCCGAAAGCATGACGAGAAATCAAGCTGAACTCTTTCAATCTTTAACCCTTTTTAATAGCGGAATAATAGCAATTTTATCGTATTTTCGCTATAATAAGAAAATCTGAAGCGTTCAAATTGACGTTTCAAAACTTGTTGAGCCGAAGTGCTCGTTTAAAGGAGATTATTGAATGGCAACAGTTGCATTTCATACATTAGGGTGTAAAGTGAATACATACGAAACGGAAGCGATGTGGCAATTATTTAAAGATCAAGGCTATACACGAACTGATTTCAAATCAGCAAGCGATGTCTATGTGATTAATACATGTACGGTCACAAATACAGGTGATAGTAAAAGCCGGAAGGCGATTCGTCAAGCAATCCGTCGCAACCCTGAAGCAATTATTGTTGTAACCGGATGCTATGCTCAAATTGCGCCAAAAGAAATTATGGATATCGAAGGTGTTGATATCGTTGTCGGAACACAAGGTCGTGAACAACTGATGGATTACGTCACGAAGTATCAAGCAGAGCGTCAACCGATTAACGCTGTGACAAATATCATGAAGCAAAAGAGCTTTGAGACTTTAGGTGTTGAAACCTTCACGGAAAATCACCGTGCCTTTTTGAAAATTCAAGAAGGGTGTAACAACTTCTGTACGTACTGTATCATTCCTTGGGCACGTGGATTAATGCGTTCACGCGATCCAAAAGAAGTCATCGAGCAATCACAAAAACTCGTTGCTGCTGGCTTTAAAGAAATCGTCTTAACCGGAATTCACACTGCTGGCTATGGTGAAGAATTAGAAGGTTATGATTTTGCGGATTTATTGAATGATTTAGATACGCAAGTACCAGGACTTGAACGCATCCGGATTTCTTCAATTGAAGCAAGTCAAGTTGATGGGAAAGTAATTGAAATTTTAAAACGTTCGAATAAGGTTGTTGATCATTTACATATTCCTTTACAGGGTGGAAGTGATGACGTCTTAAAACGGATGCGTCGTAACTATGATACAGCCGAATTTAAAGCGAAAATTGCCGAATTACGGGAAATTTTCCCAACCTTAGCGATTACAACGGACGTTATTGTTGGTTTCCCAGGAGAAACTGATGAAGAGTTCCAAGAGACATTTGATTTAATTCGTGAAGTTGGTTTCAGTGAATTACATGTCTTCCCATACTCGAAGCGAAATGGAACGCCAGCCGCGAAAATGCCAGATCAAGTGCCAGATTTAGTCAAAACGGCACGAGTGGCGAAGTTAATCGCGCTGAGTGAACAATTAGCGAAAAATTATGCAAGTCAATTCGAAGGTGAAACAGTGCAAATTATCGTTGAAGAAATGGATAAAAAAAATCCAGGCTATGTCCAAGGACATAGTGGGAATTATTTAAAAGTCCGTTTTGCTGGCGATGAATCATTAATTGGACAAATGGTTGATGTGCATTTAGAGCAAGCAGGATATCCAATTTGCGAAGGAATTTTATTAGATTAAGGAAATTTTTGATTGAATCAATAATTTTTAGCGACAAGTTTAGCAAGACTTGTCGTTTTTTTTATTCATCCAATTGTTGAAAACTGCTATAATAAAGAAAATGAAAGAATTTAGGTGACAGAGATGAAACTACAAATATTATTTCCAAAACAAAATTTCCACGGAATCAATCCAAATGTGGAAAGCGTGACATTTGATTCACGACAAGTTCGGCCCGGGACATTGTTTATTGCGGTCAAAGGTTTTACTGTCGATGGTCATGACTATATTGAGATGGCGGTTGAACGCGGAGCAGTGGCGATTGTCGCACAACAACCGATTGAAACAAGTGTGCCGGTTATTTATGTGGCAGATACAAAAGTAGCAATGGCTGAGATTGCGAATCGCTTTTACGGTGAACCAATGAAACAGTTACAACTCGTTGGAATTACAGGAACGGATGGCAAGACATCAACAGCGACAATTATTGAACATATTCTGAATAGCTGTGCACAACCAAGTGGTTATATTGGGACAAACGGTGTGCGTTATGCTGGAATTGCGGAACCATTGCATCATACAACACCAGAAAGTTTAGACTTGCAAGCGATTTTTGCCCGAATGGTGGCACAAGCAACGAAAGTGTGTGCGATGGAAGTATCAAGTCATGCACTCGAATTAAATCGTGTTCGTGGTGTCGAATTTGATGTTGCCGTGTTTACGAATCTTTCGCACGAACACCTTGATTATCATAAAACGATTGAAAATTATTTAGCAGCGAAAGCGAAACTATTTAGCCAATTAAAATCAAGTGGCGTGGCAATTATTAATGCCGATGATGCCTTATCTTTTGCACCATTGAAAGCACAAATTATGCATCCAACCGTGACATACGGTATTGAACATGAAGCAGACTTCCAAGCCACAGCGATTGAAGAAACAATTAAAGGGACGAAATTTGACGTTATTGTTGAAGGAAAAACATATCCGGTGGCAATGAAGCTATTAGGTCGCTTTAATATCTATAATGCGTTAGCAGCTTTGGCAACAGCAACAGCTCAAGGTATTCAATTAGAGGCAGCAATTACTGCACTTGAACAGCTAGCAAGTATTGATGGACGCATGGAAGTGATTGATTGTGGTCAAGACTTTGGCGTCATTGTTGACTTTGCGCATACACCAAATGCGATTGAAAATTTATTGACATTTGTGCGCCCATTGACAACAAATCGTTTATTATTAGCTGTTGGTTCAGCTGGTGCTCGGGATACGGAAAAACGGCCAATTATCGCCGAAATTGCGACACGCCTTGCAGACTACACGGTTTTGACGATGGATGATCCGTATCATGAAGATCCAAGTGATATTATCGATGAAATGATTACGGGAGTTGTGAATAATAACTATCAAAAAATTGTTGCTCGTGATGAAGCGATGGCTCATTTATTAGCGATGGCTCAGCCAGGAGATGTTGTCATTGTTGCTGGACGCGGGAACGAAGATGATTTGCCAATCGGGAATGAACGCATCAAACTCAATGATATGACCTACTGCCGTGAGTGGCTAGAAACTCATAAAAAGTAAAGCAAAGACCAGCTGTGAAGCTGGTTTTTTCTATTCTTCCGACAAAAAACAAAAAAATTAGCACTCTCTGCTTGACGGTGCTAAAAAAGTTTTGTATAATTTCTTTAGCACTTAACAAATAAGAGTGCTAAAAGAGGTGAAACGATGTTAACCGAAAGACGCTTATTATTACTAAAAGCAATTGTTGATGAGTTTATCATCTCAGCACAACCAGTTGGTTCGAAAATCTTAACACAGAAATATGCGATTCCATTTAGTCCGGCCACGGTGCGCAATGAAATGGCAAAGCTTGAACAACTTGGTTTGTTGGAAAAAACCCATACTTCATCAGGACGTGTTCCATCAATTGAAGGCTATCGCTATTATGTTGATTACTTAATTGAACCTTCACAAGTGAGCATTGACAGTGAGTGGGGCGAATTTGATCAACTTTTCCGACAAAAGAATCAAATGCTTCAAGAAGTAATTGTTGAAGCAGTACGATTAATTGCCAAAAAAACGAAATATGTGGCTGTTTTTTTAGGAGCATCGTCACAGGCAAACCGGATTGTTCAGTTTAAAATGTTTCCCGTGAGTCACAATCAAGCGGCACTCGTGATCGTTACCGAGCAAGGACAAACTGATACACGTTTCGTTATCGTGCCTGAACCATTTACATTACATGAACTCGATTTAGTCGTAAAATATTTTAACCAATATTTACATCATGTACCATTAAATCAAGTGCTTGACAAAATCGAGCATGAATTACGGCCGTTAATCGCCGCGTATGTCCCAAACTATGATTTTTTCCATCAAGCATTGATTGACTGCTTTTCGACGCTGACAACACAGCAAGTCTATTATAGCGGCCAAGCAAATTTAATCGGTGTTCCCGATTTTAGTGATTTGGAAGAGGTCAAACAAGTGTTTGATTTTTTAGAGGACAACCAGACGGTTTCGCAGCTGAAAACAAATAAAATTGGGACAAGAATCTTGATGGCTGATGAAGTATCAGGCTTACCAGATAATTGCGTGGCAGTAACAGCGACAATGCGACTTCCACTCGGTGGTCATGGTACGTTTGCGATTATTGGACCAACACGGATGGATTATGTCCATGCAATTTCATTGTTACAGTTTATTGCGCAACATATTGTTCATGAATAAAGGAGGGTTTAGTTGTGTCAAACGAACCACAAACAACACAAGAAGACATCAGTGTAACAGAAACAACTGTTGATGCCGAAGCAACGTTAGAACAAACGATTGAAGAAACATTAACAGAGCAAATTCAATTGCTAGAAAAAGAAGTTACAAACTGGAAAGATTTATATTTACGTGAAAAAGCTGAAGTTGAGAACTTTAAGCGCCGGACACGTGAAGAGCAAGAACGCATGTTAAAATTTGCGAGCCAAGCAGTATTAGAAGATTTATTGCCAGTGTTAGATAACCTTGAACGCGCGCTAGGAGCAAGTGCAACAGCAAGCGAAGAGGTACAGACATTCTTAAAAGGTTTTGAAATGATTCAACAACAATTATTACAAGCAACAGCAAGTGCTGGCTTAGCAGTAATTGAAGCGAAAGGAAAAGAGTTTGATCCAAACTTCCACCAAGCAGTGATGCAAGTTGAAGAAGATGGAGTTGAGCCAAATATCGTCGTTGAAGAATTACAAAAAGGCTATACATATAAAGACCGTGTCCTACGTGCGACAATGGTGAAAGTAAATAAATAAACGATTCATTTTAGGAGGAATACACAATGTCGAAAATTATCGGAATTGACTTAGGAACAACAAACTCATGTGTTGCCGTTATTGAAGGTGGAGAACCAAAGGTTATCCCAAATCCAGAAGGTGGACGTACAACGCCATCAGTTGTCGCTTTTAAAGGTGACGAAATCATCGTTGGGGATGCAGCAAAGCGTCAAGCAATCACAAACCCAAATACAATTATCTCAGTAAAACGTCACATGGGGACTGATTACAAAGAGCATGCAAATGGCAAAGAATATACACCACAAGAAATCTCAGGGATGATTTTACGTTACTTAAAAGAGTACGCAGAAAAATTCTTAGGTGAAACAGTAACTAAAGCGGTTATCACAGTACCTGCTTACTTCAATGATGCGCAACGTCAAGCAACAAAAGATGCTGGGAAAATCGCTGGTTTAGAAGTTGAACGTATCATCAACGAACCAACAGCAGCAGCATTTGCTTACGGATTAGAAAACCAAAATGACGATCACACAATCTTAGTCTTTGACTTAGGAGGAGGAACATTTGACGTTTCAATCCTTGAATTAGGAGACGGAGTTGTTGAAGTAATTGCAACAGCTGGAGATAACCACTTAGGTGGAGATGACTTCGATGATGTCATCATGAACTACCTTGTAAGTGAATTCAAACGTGACAATGGTGTCGATTTAGCACAAGATAAAATGGCAATGCAACGTCTAAAAGATGCAGCTGAAAAAGCGAAAAAAGACTTATCAGGTGTAACATCAACACAAATTTCATTACCATTCATCTCAATGGGAGACGCAGGACCATTACACTTAGAATTACAATTAACACGTGCAAAATTCAATGAATTAACACATGCATTAGTTGAGCGTACATTAGAGCCAGTTCGTCGTGCGTTAAAAGATGCTGACATGAGCGCGAGTTCAATCGATAAAGTTGTCTTAGTAGGGGGATCAACACGTATTCCTGCCGTTCAAGAAGCGGTACAACGCGAACTTGGAAAAGAACCAACACGCGGTGTAAACCCTGATGAAGTTGTTGCAATGGGAGCAGCTTTACAAGGTGGAGTTTTAACTGGTGATGTCACAGACGTTTTATTATTAGACGTAACGCCATTATCATTAGGAATCGAAACAATGGGTGGAGTATTCACGAAATTAATCGACCGTAATACAACAATTCCAACAACAAAATCACAAGTCTTCTCAACAGCAGCAGACAACCAACCAGCAGTAGATATTCACGTGTTACAAGGTGAGCGTCCAATGGCACCGGATAACAAAACGTTAGGACGTTTCCAATTAACAGACATCCCAGCAGCACCACGTGGAATTCCACAAATCGAAGTAACATTTGATATCGATGCAAATGGTATCGTATCAGTACGTGCAAAAGATTTAGGAACGCAAAAAGAGCAATCAATTACGTTAACGGCATCTTCAAACTTAAGTGAAGAAGAAATCGAAAAAATGGTTCGCGAAGCAGAAGCAAACGCAGAATCAGATAAAAAACGTAAAGAAGAAGTAGATTTAATCAACGAAGCAGAACAAATGATCTTCTCAGTTGAAAAAGGCTTAAAAGATTTAGGTGAAAAAGTAACAGATGAGCAACGTAAAGAAGCTGAAGAATTAACAGGAAAATTACGTAGCGCAATCGAAGCAAAAGATTTCGATACAATCCGTACCGTAAAAGCCGACATCGAAAAAGTAGCGCACGCTTTCGCAGAGCAAGCATATGCACAACCAGGAGCAGATGCAGCCGGAGCAGAAGAAGCAACAGAACAAGCAGACGACAACGTAGTTGATGCCGAATACACAGAAAAATAAAAGAGCGCTGACTGCGGTGCTATCTCAAAGTAATGAGGGATAGCATCAAGGCGACAAAAAATAAGCACGATTGACAGGCAGCTGAGATGCCGCCCGTTCAATCGTGTATTTTTTTAAGCCTTGAAGCAGGAAGCGTGTTTAAAATAGAAGAGCGTTTGAGCACGTTGGAAAAACAAAGGAAATCAAGTTTTCCATCAGTGTGGCTGAAAAATAAGGAAGGATACACAGGTAGCTAACATGCTACTAGTGTATCCTTTCGTTTTTTCGAACACTGAAGTGCGAAACGTGTTTAAAATAGAAGAGCGTTTGAGCACGTTGGAAAAGCAGTGAAAAAGCTTAGATTTTAACAAGCTCAATATTTGTTTCAACAACTAAAATATGATAGAATGACTGAGCAGTCGGTTGCGATGGTGGCTAAACTCGATCTTTTAAGGGGAGTGATGCCGATGAATACTGATAACGTGTTTCGTACTTCGAATCTCGCCAAAACACAAACTTCAACGAATCTTTTGAAGATTCCTTTAGAATTTTGTTTATTTGGCAAATCGATTCGATGCTTTCATGAATGGGAAAGCAACGTCCTCAAGCACTCATCTTATTTTTGTGAATTATGACAAAAAGGCGACTCCTTCTTTATGAAAGGAGCCGCCTCATGCAAGATGTAATTTTACTGATCAGTACGATTACAGACTTGATGGCGGAAATAGCAGTTATGTTAACAGCTATTTCTGTAATCATTACACTTGTAAAACATAACAAACAAAAATAGCCATCCATACCAGCGAAGTTTGCGATGACTATTTTTGTTTATCCAACTTAGCCACCATATTGATGGGCTGTACGAGAACGGAGTGTTAGGGTACTTCGTTCTTTTCTATTTGAGTATAGCATGATTATAAATGACTCGCAAGTGAAAAATGACACCAAGTTTAGGTGCTGAAAGATCTAATGTGAGTGATAAATTTTAGGTAACAAAAGCAAAATAACGAGTAAAAAGAAAACCCAGCTTTTCCAATGATGAAAGAGCTGAGTTTTTGTTTTAGCAAAAATAGCAATATTGCGTTTTTTTCTCGTTTTTCCAATCATTTTCAAATTATGTTATAATTTTATGAGGAGGGAAAAATATGGAAATACTGATAATTATTTTATTATTACTCGTCTTAATTGCGTTGATGATCTTAATCGTGATTTTACTAAGAGGGCGGCAAACGAGTGGCGCGAATCACAATTTTATCACAACTTTAGCCGATACAATCGAAGACCGAAATCAAAAAATTATTGCCCAAGAATTACTGCACGTTTCTGATAATTTAGGCAATAAAGTTACAGGAACACTCCAGAAAAACGATGCGACTTTTACCGCAATCGTCGAGCGCTTAGCGAAAATCGATGAAGCACAAAAAAACCTGACACAACTATCAGGTAACATTATTTCGCTTCAAGACATTCTGTCTGACAAGAAAACACGTGGAATTTTCGGTGAAATTCAACTCTATCAAGCGTTAAAAGCCGTTTATGGTGAACCGAAAGCGAATCTCTACCAAACCCAATATCAATTTGCGAATGGGACCATTGCCGATGCCGTGTTGTTTGCTCCCGAACCAGTTGGATTAATCGCGATTGATTCAAAATTCCCGTTAGAAAATTTCAAACGCATGACAGATCAAACCCTTTCGCCAGAAGAAATTAAACTCGCGACGGCGGGATTTAAAGCGAATATGAAAAAACATATTGATGATATTGCGAGCAAATATATTATTCTGGGAACGACATCGAATCAAGCGATTTTATTTTTACCAGCCGAAGCGATTTTTGCGGAAATCCATGCCTACCATGGTGAAATGATCGAATACGCGCATAAAAAAAGAATTTGGCTGGCCTCGCCGACAACGTTAATGGCCGTCTTAAATACGATTCAAATTGCTGTTCGCGACATTCAACGCGAAGAGTATGCCCATAAAATTCATGAAGAGCTGAATGCATTAGCGATTGAATTCAAGCGTTACCAAGATCGGTGGGTGACCCTCGATAATAGTATTGAAACTTTGTATAAAAAAACGAAAGACGTGCGCACAACCTCAGATAAAATTGCGAAAAAGTTTGATGCACTTTCTGATGGTCGCTTTGAATAATAATGTTGCTCACAAGGGGGGAAACGCATGGAAGTCACAGAAATATTGAGCGTCAAAACGATTGCTGAATGGCGACAATGGTTAGCAAATAATCATGACCAGAAAACAGTGATTTGGTTGCTCTTTGAACGAACAGTCGAAGGCACATACCATTTAGATTATATGGAAACTGTGGAACAAGCGTTGTGCTTTGGCTGGATTGATGGTATTTCCAAAAAAATTGATGCGACACGAAAAGTGCAACGCTTTACGCCACGACAAAAAAATAGTCACTGGACGGAGTTGAACAAACAGCGTGCTCGCCGGCTGGTGCAATTGGGAATGATGACACCAGCTGGTTTGCAAGTCTTACCGGATTTAACGATTAATCAATTCGTTATGCAGCCTGAACTCGTCCAACGATTACAAGCCGATGCAGAAGTGTATCGGCAGTTTCAACAATTTCCGTCATTATACGTTCGCGTACGAATCAGCTACATCCAAGAGTATCCAAGCGGCTCAGCCGAATACGAAAAACGTTTAGCTCACTTTATCAAACAGACAAAGCAAGGCAAATATTTTGGGAATTGGAATGACTCCGGAAAATTGAGCGAAGAATAAATAGTTGATACTTGAAAGGAGTAGAAAGATGAAATTAATTGGTCAAATTATGATGAGTATTGTCCTTGGATTTATCCTGAATTTTGTTATCACGATCGATTTGATTACCCGTGTTTTTGGTGGAAATCAACAAAGTTATGTTGTCATTGCTTACTTGGCTCTCATTGGTCAAATTAGTGTTATTTTTATGCTGTTACGTTTGATTATGAACAAAAAAATTGACACTGTGATGTTGGTTGGCATGAGTATCCTTTATTTTGGTGTATTGATGGTATTGTTATTTGGCCGCCAAAGTATTGAAGCAACGGTAAATTTTAACCTCGCGAGTATCTTTGATTTTAGTCCTGCCAATATTGTGTACAACCTATTCAACTACGTATTTTTTATCCCACTTGGCTATTTTGTGATGCTTTTCGCGTCGAAACAGCGCTGGTCACAAGTGAGAATTATCAGTGGGGTGATCCTGTTTGTTGTGGGGATTGAAGTATTGCAGTTGCTGAGTTTGCGGGGAATTTTTGATATCGTCGATATCATTCTCAATACAATCGGCGTGATGAGTGGCTACTATCTCAGCCAACGCTTGGAACTTAATCGCTTTATTCAACAAAAACGAGCGTAAATTCATTGAAAAAAAAGCCTATTTGCTTTGAAAGTATGATAATCTGAAAGTATCATTCAGCAAGAAATGGGGGAATTTTTGCATGACAAGAACAATTACAATTACGGGAACTGGTACGGTGCGAGCGAGACCGAATTATGTGGTTATTAGCCTTGAAATCAATGCTTTACATCAGCATTATGATGTCATGATGGATCAAGCAAACCAACAGTTGAGAGGCTTCGTCGAGGCACTCGTCGCAATTGGCTTTCAGGCAACGGACGTGAAAACAACAGATTTTCATGTCAGCACACGAAAAGAGAGAGAACAAGATAGAGTAGGGAATTATCATACAATTTTTAAGGGCTATGAATGCACTCAAAAGCTCAAAATCGGGTTTGATTTCACGAATGAGCAGCTCGGTACGGTCTTAGCAGCAATCACTGATTCGATGGTTAACCCAAATTTTCAGATTGATTTTACGGTCAAAGACGAGGAGACAGTGAAAACGGAGTTGCTCCAAGCTGTCGCCAAAAATGCCGAATTAAAGGCACAAACACTCTGCCAAGCAATGGGGGCTGGAAACAGCTAGATTTAACTTATAAAAGTCAATAAATACAAGTGATTTTTATAGATTTTTCCTAGAGTGAAATCAAGGAACGGCAAACAGTCAGTATTAAGTTATTATAAAACAGCAAAAATCATTGAATTCAAGCTCATTCATTTGTATTATGGACGTGAAGGAGTTGATTGAAGATGATCATCGCTCAAAAAATTAGACTGTACCCCACTGCTGAACAAGTGCAAAAGTTGTGGCAATCAGTTGGAACCGCGCGTTTTATTTACAATTGGACACTTGCTCGCCAAGAAGAAAATTATCAAAATGGTGGCAAGTTCATTTCAGATAATGAGTTACGCAAAGAACTGACACAACTGAAGAAAGCTGAGCTTGCATGGCTAAGTGACGTATCAAACAATGTCGCCAAACAAGCGGTGAAAGATGCCTGTTTAGCTTATAAGCGGATGTTTAACGGTCTTGCGCAAAAACCACGCTTTAAAAGTCGAAAGTGGTCAAAGCCAAGCTTTTATAACGACAATGTGAAACTGAAAGTCAAAATCCAATCAGTTTTGATTGAAAAAGTTGGCTGGATCAAAATCAAAGAACAGCTTCCAATTGAAGGTAAATACACAAATCCACGCATTAGTCATGATGGAAAGTATTGGTATCTCTGTGTTGGTGTTGAGCAGGAGTTTGAACAACCACTATTGAGCAATAAAAGCTTAGGTGTTGATGTTGGCATCAAATACTTAGCTGTTTGTTCCGATGGAACAGTTTTTAAAAACATCAATAAAAGTCAAACAGTGCGAAAGCTCGAGAAACGCTTACGCAGATTACAAAAACAAGTTTCTCGTAAATATGAAAAAAACAAGAAAGGAAGCCAATTTGTAAAGACAGAAAATATCCTCAAACTTGAACAACAAATGAAATTGCTTCACCGCCGTTTAAAAAACATCCGCATGAATCATCTTCATCAAGCAACGAATCAGATGGTGAAAACCAAACCATCACAAGTTGTTATGGAGACGTTAAATATTCAAGGAATGATGAAAAATAAACACTTAGCGAAAGCAATACAAAAACAAGGATTATACGAACTCAAGCGCCAACTGGTGTACAAATGCCAAAAATATGGTATTTCATTTATTGCAGCAGATATGTGGTTTCCATCGTCAAAGCAATGTTCGCATTGTGGGGTAGTCAAAACACAACTGTCGCTCTCTGAGCGCACCTTTGATTGTGAAGCATGTCACTTTACAATTGACCGCGATTTGAACGCTGCCATCAATTTGAGTAATTATCAATTTACTTCATCACTGAAACGATGAAATAAATATGTAGGATTCGTTGTATCCGAATTTACGCCCCTGGAGTGTTAGAACAAACAAAAGTAGTTGCCTTGTCCTTGGAAACAAGCTTCACAAGTCAGCCAAATTGAACACGACGAGCGGGGAATTAAACAGTTTGTTGTAGAGTTTTGAGCTATTTATAAACTTTTACAATAAATTGGCAACGGTAACGTTAGGTGCTGTCCAAACAATGAGCCAACAGTGGCTTGATATTAATTTGTATTCAGAAACGAATTTTCGGATGGCGAAGGAAGCGTCTATCAATTCGCCACGAATGCTGATGGACTTTACACCAGAAGAAATTGAAGCTCAAGAAACCGCAACGTTTACGTGGGCAATTGAATAGGGAGGGGAAAATAATGGAAGACTTATTAGTAACATTAGAAAAACGTTTCCAAGCGAATTCAATGCGGCATCCAGATGTGAGTTGGGAAGCAGTCGCAACAGCCCTTAGTCGTGATCCACAGGCACTTAAGAGCATAACGGCGATGGAAGCAACTGGTGGTGAGCCAGATGTTGTCACATTTCCTGGCGTTGAAGGGATTGTCTTTGTTGATTGTGCGGCAGAAAGTCCGAAACTCCGCCGCAGCCTTTGTTATGATCAAGAAGCGTTAGAAAAGCGCAAAGCCAATAAACCAGTTGGAAGTGCCAAAGCCTGGGCAGCAGAACATAGTGTAGCACTTTTGACTGTGGAACAATATCACGACCTACAAGCCTTTGGCCCATTTGATCAAAAAACTTCGAGCTGGGTTGAAACAACACCCGTTGTCCGGGAACAAGGTGGCGCCTTATTTGGTGATTACCGCTATGGCACAACGTTTATTTATCACAATGGAGCCGACTCATATTATGCGAGCCGTGGCTTCCGCGTGATGTATGTCATCGCCATGATGTGAAGCTAATTGTATAGGAAAAGCGAAGCCTACAACAGGAGTAGACTTCGCTTTTTGCGTTTTTTTTGAGTAGTTTTATTCACCTTATCGAGAAGCAGAGAAAATCTGGTAGCCAATTTTCCAAGCCAAAACACCAGTTATGATGATTGGGATTAGGAATAAGAAGCCAAAAAACAAATGACTCAAGACGAGCATCATCATTACTTGAAAGCAAATAATAGCCGTTGTCAAACTTGTAAGTAAAGTGAGGGCTTGCTTTTTAGAAGTTGGATTTTGGTAGGCAATTTGGAATTTTTCCAAGGCAAAAAGGAAGGCACATACAAAACAAAAAGCGGCAAAAATAACGAGTATATTGCCAAATAGCCAATAATTTTCACGCTGCAAGATTTTTGAAAGCAGTGATAAAATTAGTCCGAAAGTTAAAAAAAGTTGATAGGTTTTTTTCATACAATCTCCTCAATAGTTGTTCATACTACTATCATAGCATAGTTCTTGTCTAAAAACAGTGAAATCGTGATAACTGCAAGGCTAAGACGTGTTTGCTAAGAGTGAAAATCAGCTTGAAAATTTCGTGTTATTCAGCTGAAGTTGATGTAGTATCAATAACATGAATAGGCAAACATGCAGGAGCGCAAACAAGGAGAAAAATCTATCTTAATTTTTCATGAATTTAATTTTAGGGGTTTACAAGCTGCTGAAGATATGATTAAATACGTATAAAGTGTAAATAGAGGCGCTTGTTACAAGAGTACTTCAGTCGAGGATCCAATCCATTGACGCTGAACGAAAGGGTTGCGAGCCGAAATGCGAACAGTGGAAATGTTTGTGTTGGTAATTTGGATAAGATCCACTTTACTCCTACATGAAAAATGTAGAGGTGCTATTTCTTAATAATTGAACATTATCACTACTATCTCAGTAGCTGATTCAACTATTAACGAAACTCGAGCCCACTACAAAGGCTCGAGTTTTTTTATTAGGAAAACTGTTTACACGAAACAAACACAACGAAAAGAGGAAGAAAAAATGAGAAAAACAGTCGGAACAGTGGTATTAGCAATGAGTTTATTAGTTGGATGCGGTGCACCAACAACAGGAACAGGGACAAGTAGTGAAACATTAAAAGTCGGAATGGAATGTGACTATGCACCGCACAACTGGACAACAACAGCAGCGAAAGCGACAGATTCATCGTATCCAGTTAACGGATCAGATGCATTATGTGATGGGTATGATGTTATGGTGGCACAACGCTTAGCTGAGGAAATGGGCAAAGAGCTTGTCATTTATAAAATTACGTGGGATGGTTTAATTCCATCGCTCCAAAGCCAACAAATTGATGCTGTCATTGCGGGAATGAGCCCAACGGCTGAACGCCAAGAGGTTATTGATTTTACTGATAGCTATTATGATGATAATTCAAACCAATTTATGGTTGTAAATAAAAATTCTGCATTTGCGAATGCGACAACGTTAGCCGATTTTGCCGGAGCAAAAATTTCAGCACAATTGGGAACACTTCAAGTGAATTACATTGAGCAAATTACAGATGTGCAAGCTGTTGCGCCAATGGATAGTTACACAACGCTGATGCAAGCTGCAAAAGCTGGAACAATTGATGGTTACATTGCTGAAGAAGTAGTAGCTCGTGAACAAGCAGCAGCTGATGATAGTCTCGTTGTCGTTGAGTTAGTAAACAATGAAAATGGGTTTACAGTGAGCGAAGATGAAACAACAGTGTCAATTGGAATTAAAAAAGGCAATGATGCCCTCATGCAAGAATTAAATGCTGCATTAGCAACGATTAGCCAAGAAGATCGTGAAGCAATGATGAACCAGGCTGCAGAAATGGCAGGTGAATAAGCATGTTAGATTTATTTATTGATTATTTACCACTCTTTATCGAAGGGATTAAAGTCACGCTCTTCTTAGCAATCTTTGGAACCTTCTTTGGTGTTATTATTGGGGCTTTAATTGCCTTTATGCGCATTCAAACAATTCATTTTACTGATTCGCGATTTGTTCGAATTATGAAGCACATCATGAGAAGCGTTGCGATTATCTATATCGATATTATTCGTGGTACACCAATGATTGTGCAAGCGAGTTTGTTTTATTACGGACTAGTATCAGGGTTTATGCCACCATTAATTGCCGGACTCGTCATTATTTCATTTAATACGGCTGCGTATATTGCCGAAATTATCCGAAGTGGAATTAATGGTTTAGATAAAGGGCAAATGGAAGCAGCAAAAAGCTTAGGATTAACAGAAAAACAAGCGATGATTCATGTCGTTTTACCGCAAGCAATGAAAAATTCATTACCATCACTTTTAAATGAGTTAATCGTGAATGTGAAAGATTCAGCTGTCTTAAGCGTTATTCAAGTTACAGAACTTTTTTACAGTTCAAAATCAGCGGCATCATCATCATATCAAGTGTTAGAAAGTTATATGATTGCCGCGGTCATTTATCTCATTTTGACTTTAGTGCTTTCACGTGGTGTCAACTATCTTGTTCATCGTCAAAGCAACGGTGGATTAGGGCGGATGAGTCGCAAAAGCCAAACATTACCAGTATCACAAACAGTTGAGGAGGCGGGATTATAATGAGTATTGTTGTTGAACAATTAACAAAACGCTTCGGTGATCAAGAGGTGTTAACTGGGATTAATTTAGAAATCCAAAAAGGGGAAGTTGTCTGTATTATCGGTCCAAGTGGAAGTGGGAAATCAACGTTGTTACGGTGTTTAAATCTTTTAGAAGAGCCAAATGGAGGTACAATTCTCGTTGATAATGAAAACCTGACTGACCGGAATGTAAGTCCCGAACAAATTCGGAAACATATGGGGATGGTATTTCAGCATTTTAATTTATTTGGCAATTTGAATGTCCTTGATAACTGTACAATGGCACCGAAAATCGTCAATAAAGAAGCAAAAGCTGAAGTTGAAGCTCGAGCAATGACACTTTTAAATAAAGTTGGTTTGCAAGCTTTTGCTCACCAAAAAGTTGATAAATTAAGTGGTGGTCAAAAACAACGGGTGGCGATTGCCAGAGCCTTAACGATGAATCCAACCTATATGTTATTTGATGAACCAACGAGTGCACTTGATCCAGAAGTTGTTGGTGATGTATTAAATGTCATGCGTGATCTTGCTGAAGAAGGATTAACGATGGTTATCGTCACTCATGAAATGCAATTCGCTCGTCATGTCGCCGATCGTGTCCTTTTCATGGATGGTGGGAAAATTGTTGAACAAGGGACACCAGATGAAATTTTTGGTAATCCGCAACAACCAAGAACACAAGAATTTCTCCGCCGGGTGACAACATGGAGCGAGTAGCAGTAATCAACGATGCGATCACGTTACTACAATTTCCTTCGGTGTATGATGATAGCCAGCCAGAATATCCTTTTGGGCAGAGTAACTATGAGTGTCTAGTCTATTTTACTCATTTGTGTGAGCAAGCTGGATTGAAAGTCTATCTTGATCCTGGGAAAAAGTTTGCTTTTGCCGATACACCAGGGCCGATTACTACTGCCATTCTTGGACATTTAGATGTTGTTGATACCGGTGATCTTGATGCTTGGCTGGTGCCCCCATTCAGCGGTGCCATTATTGAAAATAAGCTTTATGGGCGTGGAGCACAAGATATGAAAGTACCAATGGTTATCATTTTGCACGTGCTGAAAGATTTACTCGCAGAGGGACACGAATTTCACCAAGGGATTCGCTTCATTATCGGTAGTGATGAAGAGTGTGGATTTGAATGTATGAAGGCATATGAACGTGATTTTGCCTTTCCACAATTTGGCTTTACCCCCGATGGGGAGTTTGGTGTTGGGAATATTGAAACAAGTTTAATCGAATATGACGTCTACGGTGATGAAATTGTTGATTTTACGATTTGTGGCGGTGTTGGGTATAATACCGTTCCCGATCAGGTGACATATCAGGGGAAGAAGTGTCAACAACTTATGGAAATTTTGCAACAACAAGGAACAAACTATGAGTATGATGCTGAAAACCAAGCGATAATCGTCTTTGGTCAAGCAGTTCATGTGTGTGAAATTGAGCGTGGTGTGAATGCGATTCAATTACTGATTCAAGCACTCATCCAGTGTGGCGAGACATGTCAGTTACTCGAATATATCCAAGCGGGGTTTGGGGTTTCAACTAATAGTGAGGGGATTAATGGTCCATTGAGTGATCAATTTTGTGGCAACTTAGCGAGCAATGTTGGAATTATCGAAGTCCGCAGCGGCTATCAACGAGTTGGCATGGATTTACGGATTCCGATTTTAATTGATGAAGCATTGTTGCTCACTATCCATCAAAATTTTGCCGAAAGCTATCACTTGCGATTTGCAATTTATTTTAATGATCGGAAGTTATATGTTGATCCGAAAGCAGCGTTTGTCCAAAAACTTGTTTCAAGTTATGAACAAGTAGTGCAGCAACCGTGTCAATTTTTAGCAACTCGTGGGGGATCATATGCGAAAGTTGCCCCGAATTATGTCAGTTTTGGTGCGTTGTTAACGGATTTAGGTGAAGTTTCGACAGTGCATCAAGTGAATGAACATTATGATTTACGTTATTTAGAACCAACATATCAAATTTATTATCAAGCAATCAAAGAAATAACGGCACATTAAGAAAAAATCCGCTAGATATCGCACGATATCTAACGGATTTTTTTGCTGATTCGTTGCCAGAGTTGTGTGGCAAATGTTTGGAGTTGGTCAATAAATCGTAAAAAACGATTGGTCTGGAGCGGTGTATGTTCGTCTAGCGCTAATGCACACTCAATACCGAGTAAAAATGAGTATGCGGTAAAGTAGAGCCAGGTGATTAAGGCAATTGCCGCGGCAAGTCCACCATAAAGTTGGGAATATTTTTGGGAAATATTTGTCACATAGAACGAAAAGGCGAGGCTAATGATAATCCAAAATAACGTACTAAAACAGGCAGCAATGAAGTCGTGACGCCAACCAAAATGTTGATTAGGCAAAATATGATAAATAATTGTAAGGCTCAGAATGAATAAACTAAAAGGAACGATGATTTGCAATGTATTGAAAACAGCTTCATAATCACTGACAAAAGGAAGAATTTGCACAATAACAGCCCAAAGATAATTATCAATGACAAAAAATACTAAGGTGAGGACAATGACAGACATGATTAGTAAGGTGCTAATAAATGATGTTAAATACTGCCGGGGATATGAGCGAGTTTCGCTAATTCCATAGAGGCGATTTAAGGCATGAAGTAAAGGAATCAAACCAGTCGCCATTGAAAGCAGAGCAATGAAAGTCAATTGGGAGATGAGCCCACTAGTATTGTTTGTTGTTTGAGCCAAAACATCATTAATCAAAGTGAGCGCTTCTGGCGGGAGAATATCTTGTAAAATCGTTGTCACTGTCCCAGTATCAATTTGTAAGGTGCTGAGTAAAATAACTAACACGATAAAAAAGGGAAAGAGTGCCAATATGAGTGTGTATGCCACTTGTGCACTCAATAAGCCGAGTTGATCCTCACGAATTTTTGTTATCATCTGTTTAATAGGGAGCATAAGACCACCTCAAATTTATTTTTTCTCGCGGTAATTATACGTGTTTTTATGCTGAATAACAAGAGGAGGAACGCAGTGAATATTTTTTTCAAATATGAGAAAATGTTTACAAATGAAACAAAAATCCGTATAATATGAATTGGAAAACGATTTCTTACAGTTGAAATATGAACTGGGGAGAACGTTTGAATTATATATATATTTATAAACCGGTTTCGAAAATGTGTTCGATGCATTTTGAAAAGTTGAAACAGACGGGAAAAAACAAGAAAGTAAAGTGAGGACGAACAAATGAAGTATCAATTACCAGAAGGTTTTATCGTAGGAGCATCACAAGCAGCCTGGCAGACAGAAGGATGGACAGCCAAAAAGCACGACAACTATGTTGATTACATGTATAAGCAAGCACCAAATCGTTGGTTTGATGGGATTGGACCAACAATCGCCTGTGATTTCTACAACCGTTATAAAGAAGATATCGCATTAATGCCACAAGTTGGGTTACAAGCAAATCGCTTTTCAATCGATTGGAGCCGTTTCATTGAAGATTTTGAAACAGCAACAGTGAATGAAGAAGGGGCACAATTCTATGACAACGTTGTTGATGAAATGTTAGCAAAAGGTGTTGAGCCAATGATTTGTTTAGAGCATTGGGAATTACCGTATGAATTATATGAAAAATATGGTGGTTATGCTTCGAAACATGTTATTGAATTATATGTCAAATACGCAGAGCAAGTATTTAAACGTTATAGCGGGCGTGTAAAACATTTCTGGACATTTAATGAGCCAGGAGTTATTCCAGAATTATGTTTCTTACATGGGAACTGGGCACCAAGCTTTGTTGAACCAAAAACAGCATTTGCTTGGAACTATGGAAAAGTCGTTGCAACAGCTAAAGCAGTCAAGTTATTCCGTGAAGGTAACTACGAAGGGAAAATTGGAACAATTTTAAATCTAGGAACGGTTTATGCGCGGAGTAATCATCCACGTGATTTAGAAGCGAAACGGATGGCAGAATTATTTAATTTCCGCTTCTACATGGATTCGCTTGTGCACGGAATCGTACCACAAGAATTAATTGAAATTCTAGCAGAAAATGACTGTGCCTTAGAAATTACAGCAGAAGAGACAGCAATTATTGCAGAAAACACAATTGAAATTTTAGGTATTAACTATTATCAACCAGGGCGTGTGAAAGCACGTGAAACCCAATTGGCACACACGTTCTTCCACCCAGATCAATATTTTGAGCATTATGATATGCAAGGGAAGCGCATGAATCCGCATCGTGGATGGGAAATTTATCCAAAAGCATTATATGACTTAGCGAAGACAGTGCAAGAAGAGTATAAAAATATTGAATGGATGATTATGGAAAATGGTATGGGTGTTGAAGGTGAAGAAAAATATAAAAATGAAGACCTTCAAATTCAAGATGATTATCGAATTGAATTCTTTGCAGAACATTTAGCGTGGTTATTACGTGCTGTTGAAGAAGGAAGTAACTGTAGTGGTTATCTTGTTTGGAACTTCATGGATAACATCTCGCCATATAACGCCTTGAAAAACCGTTACGGCTTAGTGGAAATGGATTTGACACAAGACCGTGCCCGCCGCATCAAAAAATCAGGCGAATGGTTCTACCAAATGAGTACAACACGAGAGTTTGAATTAGCAACACCACTCGACCCAGAATTAAAATAACCAAGTGCTGACACCGGTGTTTCAAAACAGGAAATAAAGGAAACATCAAGGCGGTATGTCACAACATAAATACTGATAGTCGGCTGAGACGACGTTATCAGTGTTTATGTTGTGGCGAGCCTTGAAGGTGGAAGCATGCCGAAAACCAAGTGCTGAAGCCGTCTTTCACCCCCAAGTATATAAGGTGAAAGAGTGATGGCGACGAAAATAAGGAAATGACGTGATTCAAATAAATGAGTTAGTCATTTTCGATTTTCAGCCAATCACTAGGCTGAAGCATGCCGAAAACCAAGTGCTGAAGCCGTCTTTCACCCCCGAGTATATAAGGTGAAAGAGTGATGGCGACGAAAATAAGGAAATGACGTGATTCAAATAAATGAGTTAGTCATTTTCGATTTTCAGCCAATCACTAGGCTGAAGCATGCCGAAAACCAAGTGCTGAGCACGGTGTTTCAAAAGAGGAAATAAAGGAAACATCAATAACGTGATTTAGTCTTCAATTGCTAGAAAAAACTCATTCTCACTCAAAAATGAGTTTCGTGATCATGATTATTTTTCATTTACAATTGATGCAAGCACCGACTGCATCACTCAAACTAAGGCAAGAGCGGATGCGATAGGCAAATAAGTTTTGAAACGGTACTTTTAAAGAAGCACGTAATTAGCTATGAATCGATAAAATAAGAGTGGTATTTGATACAAACGAATACCACTCTTCAATTTTTATGTTGAAAGTGAAAAAGGGGGAATTTCAATGTTTTCAGAAAAATTTTTATGGGGTGGAGCAGTTGCAGCACATCAATTAGAAGGAGCCTGGAATCTTGGCGGCAAAGGTGTGAGCTTAGCTGATGTCATGACCGCTGGTGCGCACGGAGTGCCACGGAAAATTACTGATGGTGTAGTCGCAGGTGAATATTATCCAAATCATACAGGTATTGATTTTTATCATCATTATCAAGGTGATATTGCTTTGTTTGCCGAGATGGGCTTTAAAGCATTCAGAACTTCAATTGCATGGACTCGAATTTTCCCTAATGGTGATGAATTGGAACCGAATGAAGCCGGGTTACAATTTTACGATGATTTATTTGATGAATTACGGAAATATAATATCGAACCAGTCGTAACGCTATCACACTTTGAAATGCCATATCATCTTGTTAAAGTGTATGGGGGATTCCGCAATCGAAAATGTATCGATTTCTTTGTCCGCTATGCTGAAGTTGTTATGGAACGTTACAAAGATAAAGTCAAATATTGGATGACATTTAATGAAATTAATAATCAAGCTGATTTTGAAGAAGATATCTTCCCGTTTTGTAATTCAGGAATTATTTTTGCAGAAGGTGAAGATCGAGAAGCGATTACCTATCAAGCAGTGCATCACGAATTAGTAGCAAGTGCTAAGGTAGTCATTGCTGGGAAAAAAATCAACCCGAATTTTCAAATTGGATGCATGATGGCAATGGTCCCAGTCTATCCGCAGACATGTAATCCGAAAGATATGATGATGTGCGAAGAAATCATGCGTAAGCGGTGGCACTATGCTGACGTTCATGTTCGTGGTGCCTATGGTAATTACACAAAAAAATATTGGGAACGTCAAAACATCAATATTAGTATGGAAGCAGATGATGAAGCAATTTTACGTGCAGGTACTGTTGACTACATCGGTTTGAGTTATTACATGTCTGCGACGATTAAAGCAAACGATAGTGCTGATGGTATGAAACCATATCAAAAATTTGAACGTAATCCATATATTGAGATTTCAGAATGGGGTTGGCAAATCGATCCTGTTGGTTTACGTTATACACTGAATATTTTACATGATCGCTATCAATTACCGCTCTTCGTTGTTGAAAATGGTTTTGGCGCCGTTGATGAAGTCACAGCAACAGGTGAAATTCACGACCAGTACCGTATCGATTATTTACGTAATCACATCCAAGAAATGGAGAAAGCAATACGTATAGATGGTGTTGATGTAATTGGTTATACTGCTTGGGGATGCATTGATGTTATTTCTTTCGGGACGGGAGAAATGAAAAAACGTTATGGTTTTATTTATGTCGATCGTGATAATCAAGGAAATGGGACACTCATCAGAAGTAAAAAAGATTCATTTTCGTGGTATCAAAAAGTTATTCGTTCAAATGGCCAGGAGCTATAAAAATTCAGTTTAAAAAGTTAGACCTCATTTTCAGACAGAAAAAACTACCGCTTAAATTAAAGGCGGTAGTTTTTTTATTGGGAAACAAGGATTATATTTTATAAAGATTCATCAATTTTTTAGTACTCTCTACAATCGAAGCGAATGAAGGCTATGATACAATAAAGTTAGAATTTGTTTTTTTTAATAGTCTCGGCTTTTTAGCACAAAGGAAAGATGAAAATGAGAGAACACGATACAATTATTAAAAAAATTGCCATATTGCTAATTTGTTTCCTCGTACTAGTTTGTTTACCGATACATACTCAAGCAAGAGAAGTTGAAAAAGAAGTGGTGAAAGTCGGATTTTATGAGCACTTTCCCTATTATTACCGTGATGAAAATAACAATCCACAAGGGTATTACCACCAATTACTCGTGCTATTTGCTAGGGAACTACAGTTTGATTATCAATATGTTGCTGTACAGCCAGAACAGATGTTAGAGAAATTAGAAAGTGGCGAGATTGACCTTGGGTTCGGAGCAATATACACTGAGGAACGCTCAAAAAATTTTATTTATAGTCGACAACCGCTCCAATTTGAAAGTCATGCAATTTATACACATGAAAAAGGAAGTTATGGCAATATCACAAATTTAGAAGGACAAACAATCGGTTACTTACGTGCTGAATCAAACAATAGTGTTTTTGCGGAACAAATCAAGGCACTAGGGGTTCAAGTCAACTTAATGGAAATTGAATCTTATGACACGTTGAAACAAAAATGCTTCAACAATGAAATTGATGCAATTATTGTTAATAATAAAAATAGTGATTTAAAAGGATACCAAGCTGTCTACGCATTTTCTACAGGACCGGTATATATTTTAACAACAAAAAATAATCAAGCCCTAATTCAAAAAATTGATGACTATATCCAAAAATCAGAAGATAGTTTATTTAATCCAGTACTCAATACCTATAATAGTTTTTTCAATCAAGGCCAAAGACAAAAGGATTTTCTATTAGGAATTAGTGTCATCCTCTTTATCTTGCTATTTGTGGGAATTATAATTTATAGCAAGCAAGATGTACAACGATTGTTATTACGAAAAATGGTCCGAACCAACTTGAAAAAACAGCGCTATTGTCTTTACTATCAACCGATTGTTCATCAGCGAGATGAAGAAATTGTGAGTGTTGAGGCCTTATTACGATTGCGTAAGGGTACAGAAATTATCAGCCCATATCATTTTTTACCACAAATTGAACAAGCAGAAATGATGTATCCAGTGACGCTGTGGATTTTTGAACAAGTAGTGAATGACTATGAACAAGTGAAAATGTGCACGAAACAGCAAGCGTTTTATATTTCTTTGAATATTTCTTTTGCTGAATTGAGTCACCCCAACTTTCTTCAGGATATTCAACATATTCTGACATCAACATCATTAAATCCGCAGAATTTTTGTTTTGAAATTGTTGAGCGGCAAAAACTTACAAATGATCAGGAGGTACTACAAGTTATCCGTGAATTACAAAGTCACGGCTTTAAAATTGCTTTAGATGACTTTGGTACAGAATATTCAAATTTTGATGTACTCGATAAAATTCCGTATGATATTTTAAAAGTCGATAAGCATTTAGTCGATACAATTGAAACATCGTTCGTCAAGCAGACAATTATTCGCTTCTTGACAGAAATTGCTGTTGAAACGCAGAAAAGAATTGTTATCGAAGGAATTGAAACTAAGGAACAGTTAGCATTTTTGCAACTTTTACCAAGTGAAACAGTTTTTATCCAAGGGTATTATTACTCACCACCACAACCAATTGAAAAATTACTGCAGTTATCAAACATTGGGAAATAATTCAAAGCAGGAAGCAATTTTAGCCCACGTGTTAAAATTGCTTTTTTGCTTCAAGCAAACGATAAAATAGTGAGAGTAGGTATTGTTAATGTTATAATTGAGTATGTAGCTATATGATGATTAAAAAAGTACTTAATGAAATCGGTAAACTTATTATGAAAATGAGGAATGAATTGATGAAAAGAACAGCTGTAATTTATTTGGTTCTATACTATTTTAGTGGGTATAGAAAAAATGCATAAAAAAAGAAGCCACTCCGGTATAATGTTAAGTGCCTAAACAAA
>JTLC01000087.1 GCA_000798955.1 Firmicutes bacterium ZOR0006
TAGCCATTTTAGTTCCTCCGGGTTTTGGTATTTAAATTATACCATACTGTCTTTTACCTTTGGTCCAATTTATATTCTACATCCAAAGGATTCATAGTTTATGCGAATAGCGTGGTTTCTCTCACACCAACTAAAAGTTGTCCTGACCCAATAATTAAGCGAAGAGAGAGTCTAGCAGATAAAATTGATGATTCTGGTATTCTCAGAGAAAACTTATTATTTGGTAGTCCTTCGACTGCGGCTGCTTTTGTTACTTTTTCTAGTGCCAATGGAAATATTATGTGGAAAACAGCCGATGGGCGCACCTTAAAAGACTTTGAGAATTCAGAAATTTAGTTTTTACTTTGGTACTGCAATTTGCTCAAGACATATTGGATAGCCATCAAATCAACTCACCATTATTTTGTCAACCATCTTATCAACTCACTTAGTCATCAGCGGCATTTGCTGATGGCTTTTTAATTTGGTTCTATACTATTTTAGTGGGTATAGAAAAAATGCATAAAAAAAGAAGCCACTCCGGTATAATGTTAAGTGCCTAAACAAA
>JTLC01000088.1 GCA_000798955.1 Firmicutes bacterium ZOR0006
TTATATAATGGTGGAGGATGACGGGTTCGAACCGCCGACCCTCTGCTTGTAAGGCAGATGCTCTCCCAGCTGAGCTAATCCTCCATATGGTGCAGTCGGCGGGACTCGAACCCGCATGCTCGTACAAGCACCACCCCCTCAAGATGGCGTGTCTACCAATTCCACCACGACTGCAAATCGCTTTTCATCATTGCTGACTTTTATTATTTTATACTTTTTTTCTTTTTCTTGCAAGTGTTTTTAATAAAAAAGTTTGTTCTTTTGTTAAAAAATATCAAAACAGATTTTACATAACAAAAACATTACTTCTATAATCTAAAATCACTTTTTCTGTAAGAAAAAAACAAGCCAAAGCTTGTTGCTTTAATACAAATGGTACCTAGGGCCGGAATCGAACCGGCACGGATATCACTATCCGCGGGATTTTAAGTCCCGTGCGTCTACCAGTTCCGCCAC
>JTLC01000089.1 GCA_000798955.1 Firmicutes bacterium ZOR0006
AACGGGCTATATTGAGGACGCCACACATTGCTGATACCGAATATTTATGCGTATTATTACGAATAATATCTATTTTCGTCCCATAAGTCACGCGCGGCTTGCTTTCAGCGTGCCCGTAGGGTAAGGATATCATTTTCCATTCGAAGCTGTTTTACTTCTTTTTGAAGCTTTTCTAATTCGAGTTGTTATGCACTTTTATTGTCTGCTTCTTTAAATGATCCCGTTGCTTTATTTTGCCTTACCCATCGATCAAATGCAGAGGCTGTTAATTCATATTCGCGTAAGATTTCCGCTCTTGGCTTTCTTCCACTTGGCATAGTCAGTCTCCTTAAGTTATTATCTGCTTATTTTACAGCAACTTATTTTTTCTGTCCATACTAGTGTAG
>JTLC01000090.1 GCA_000798955.1 Firmicutes bacterium ZOR0006
TTTTTCACATACCGACTTGATGCTATTTTTAACAACTTTCTAAATAGCACCGCATTCAAACACCTGGGATGTAACACGCTTCCCTCCTTCTGCTTCTTCGCCAAGCCCGTCATGTCATCTCTTGTTTGCTCTACAAAAGCTGCCATGACTACCACTTGGTCACCTGAAGCAGATGTTTCCTTGTCTTCCTATTCTGAAACACCGGAGTCAGCGCTTAGGATTAACGCGCTTCCCATTTCACTTTCTTGCCAGACATCTTGATCAATTTGAATTTTCTTGTTCTAATCGCTCAAGATTTTCTGGTCAGTCGAAAGTGATTTTACCTTTTATTC
>JTLC01000091.1:0-25522 GCA_000798955.1 Firmicutes bacterium ZOR0006
GACAATGTTGATGTTTTGGTGAGTCTTGAAGGGTAAGACGCGTTATCATTTGAGCGTTGCACCCGTTGCCACATCGTGGCAGCAAGTGTGACTGATTGCTTGTTATTTATTTCAACATTTCTTGAATACTGTGATAGGTTGCCTGTGGATTTTGACTTTGCGTAATTGAGCGACCAATCACTAAATAATCGCTTCCTTGTTCTTTGGCATACGCTGGTGTCGCAATTCGCACTTGATCATCAACACTATCATTCGCTAAACGAATTCCTGGTGTGACCGTGATAAAGTTTTGACCACATTGTTCATGAATCGCTTTAGCTTCATGGACTGAACACACGACACCATCGAGATGACTTTGATTGGCTAACTTCGCATAATCAAGTACGACTTCATTTAACGGTTTCGGGATCAGTAATTCTTGTTGCATCATTGTTTCACTTGTTGACGTCAGTTGCGTCACACCAATACAGAGTGGTCGTTTGAGACCAGGGCGCGCTCCGCTTTCTAAACCTTCAATTGCTGCTTCCATCATTCGACTTCCACCAGCGACATGAACATTCACCATATCGACTTCTAAACGGGCTAGATTTTTCATCGCACTGCCAACTGTGTTCGGAATGTCATGAAGTTTTAAATCCAAGAAAATTTGGTGACCCATTGTTTGAATCGTATCGATAATTTTCGGTCCGTAAGCATAGAAAAGCTCCATTCCGACTTTCGTATAAATTGGTTGATTGAACTCTTTCAAAAAGCGAATGACTTCTTCTTCATTCGAAAAATCTAAAGCTACAATAATTTCACTCATGAACGGTGGCTCCTTCCGATTGCTTCTTCCAGGCTCGTTAAGCCATATTTTTTCAATGTTGCTGGTAACTCAGCAATGAGGTTTGGACAAATATATGGATCAACAAAGTTCATTGTTCCAACAGCGACTGCACTTGCTCCAGCGTAGAGGAATTCCAAGACATCTTCAGCTGTACTAATTCCACCCATCCCAATAATCGGAATCTTCACATGGGGATAAACTTGATGAATCATGCGAATTGCCACTGGCTTAATTGCTGGTCCTGACAGTCCACCTGTTTGGTTCGCTAATACTGGTTTCCCCGTTTTTAAATCTAAACGCATCCCTAAGAGCGTATTGATCATCGTCAAGCCATCAGCACCTGCTGCTTCAACTGCTTTCGCAATCGCCACGATATCCGTGACATTTGGTGACAGTTTCACATAAACAGGAACACTTGAAACTTCCTTCACTGCTTTCGTTAATAACGCTGCTGTTTCCGGACAGGTTCCAAAGGCAATTCCTCCCTCTTTCACGTTCGGGCAAGAGATATTTAATTCTAATGCCGTCACATTTGGAGCTTGGGAAATGGTTTTAGCAACATGAACATAATCTTCGAGTGTACTTCCGGCAACATTGGCAATAATCGGCACATCGTATCCAGCTAACCATGGTAATTCTGTTGCCATGATTTTATCAACACCTGGATTCTGTAAGCCAATCGCATTTAACATCCCATTTGGTGTCTCAGCTACTCGTGGGAGTGGGTTTCCAAAACGGGCAGTTGGTGTTGCCGCTTTGATCATAATTGCTCCTAGTTCACTTAAATCATATAGCTCGCTAAATTCACGACCAAAGCCATAGCAACCACTTGCTGGCATAATCGGATTTTTTAAATCAAGTCCTGGTAATTTTATTGCTAAATCCATCTTAAAATCCTACCTTTCCAACTGGGAAGACTGGTCCCTCTTTACAAATTCGATAGTATAAGTCTGTATCTTCGCGGTCTTTGCAGACACATGCCATACACGCACCAATTCCACAGGCCATGCGAGCTTCAAATGAAAGATAACCTTTTTCAAAGCGTGTTTCTAACACTCGAAGCATCGCTTCTGGTCCACAAGCATAGACATACTCAGCCGTCAGCTGTTGCTCAGCAATCACATTCGTCACCCGTCCATGCGTTCCTAATGTACCATTGTCGGTTGCGACATAAACTGTCGCCCCTAATTGTTCGAATTCATCGATGTAAAACGCTGCTTGCGCATCCGCAAATCCTAAGACGACTTGCACTTGTGTTCCGACAGCAAGTAATTGCTTCGCCGTTTCGTATAGTGGTGGAACACCAACCCCACCGCCAACAAGCAAGGCTGTTGTTTGAGCTTCAATTGGGAAATGGCTTCCGAGTGGTCCCATACAATCTAAGAAATCGCCAACTTTTAACGTTGTCAATTTTTGGGTTCCGTCACCGACGACTTTATAAATAATCGTAAACGTGTGATTGAACTGATCATACTGGCAAATACTGATTGGCCGGCGTAAGAGAAACCCTTCGACTTTGAGATTCACAAATTGTCCTGGTTTCATTTTCGTTGCCATCTCTGCTTTTAGTACCATTTCGTACGTCGCATCGGCAATTTGTTGATTGGAAATTACTTGTACTTGTTCGATGATCATGTTCAATACTCCTTTGTTATTTTAGTTAATTGTTTGTGTGGTAAATGAATGAGCTTCAATTACGCGTAAGATTGCTTGGACTGTATCTAACGATGTGAAACATGGTAAGTTGTTTTCCGCAGATTCACGACGAATCAAGAATCCATCTAAGGCAACTTCTCGTGTCGTACTCATCGTATTAATCACAAAGTTGACTTTTCCTTGCCGAATCACATCAATGACTGTTTGCTCTTCTTCGCTACCGATTTTCGCGACTGCTTGAACACGTAAACCTTCTTCACTCAAGAACTTGGCTGTTCCTTCCGTTGCCAGAATTCCGTACCCAATTGCTGCAAAACGTTTCGCTAAAGCTAATCCTGTTGCTTTATCTTCATCAGCTACTGTCATTAATACATTTCCTTGGAATGGAACTTTAATTCCTGAAGCTACAAGCGCTTTGTATAAAGCTTTTTCAACAGTAACATCCATTCCTAAAGCTTCCCCTGTTGACTTCATTTCTGGTCCTAATGTTGTATCAACTGAACGAAGTTTCGCAAATGAGAAGACTGGAGCTTTGACATAGACTCCCGTGCTTTCTGGATGATAACCAGTTTCATACCCTAATTCTGGTAATGTTTGCCCTAATAAAGCACGTGTTGCTAAGTTTGCCATCGGCACATCCGTAATTTTACTTAAGAATGGCACTGTACGACTTGAACGTGGATTTACTTCAAGGACATACACCGATTCATCAGCTGTGACAATAAATTGAATATTGAATAACCCAATGATTTCAAAGCCAACACCAATACGAATTGTGTAATCAATGATTGCTGCTTTGACTTTTTGGCTTAATGTTTGTGAAGGATACAATGAAATTGAATCTCCTGAGTGGACCCCAGCACGTTCAATATGTTCCATAATTCCTGGAATATACACATTTTTCCCATCGCTAATCGCATCAACTTCAACTTCTTTTCCTGTTAAATAACGGTCAACTAAGATTGGTTCGTCATTACTCACTTCTTCAACAGCTGTTTGCATGTAGTGACGAAGATCCGTTTCGTTTTGAACGATTTCCATTGCTCGTCCTCCAAGCACGTATGATGGACGGACAAGGACTGGATAACTAATTTCGTTCGCAATCGCTACCGCTTGATCCGGTGTCGTTGCTGTTTTTCCTAACGGTTGTGGAATTTCAAGTTCACGTAATGTGACTTCAAATTTATCACGGTTTTCAGCACGGTCAATATTCTCTAAGCTTGTTCCTAAAATTTTCACGCCACGAGCTGCTAAACCATCCGCAAGGTTGATTGCTGTTTGTCCACCGAATTGAACAACAACACCTTTTGGTTGTTCTAAATCAATAATGTGCATCACATCTTCGATTGTGAGTGGTTCAAAATAGAGTTTATCTGAGATTGAGAAGTCTGTTGAAACTGTTTCCGGGTTATTATTAATAATAATCGCTTCTAAACCTGCTTCACGAATCGCTTGCACACAGTGCACCGTTGCGTAGTCAAATTCAACTCCTTGACCGATACGAATTGGTCCAGATCCTAAGACGATAACTGATTCACGTTCACTACGAACTGACTCTGTGTATTGTTCATAACTGCTATAGAAGTATGGTGTTTCTGACTCAAATTCTGCCGCACACGTATCAACCATTTTGTACACTGGGACAATCTGATTCTCTTGACGTAATTCGTAAACTGCTGTTTCTGACATTTGCCATTGACGTGCAATGTATGAATCTGCGAAACCATATTTTTTCACTTTCTTCAAGGTTGGAACATCACCAACGTTCGCTTTCAATTCCGTTTCCAAGGCAATAATATGTACGAGTTTTGCTAAGAAGAAACGATCAATTTGTGTTGCTTGGTGGATTGCTTCCGCTTCAACACCGAGACGTAATAATTGGGCAATCGCGTAGAGACGCTCATCATCAGCTTGCAGCATTTTTTCCCAAAGTTGTTCTTGGCTCCAAGTTAAGAAGCTTGCCATTTCTAAGTGATCTGTTTTCATTTCCATCGAACGAATTGCTTTTAAGAATGACTCTTCGAAGTTACGACCAATCGCCATGACTTCCCCCGTTGCTTTCATTTGTGTTCCTAAGCGACGATCGGCACTATTAAACTTATCAAAAGCAAAGCGTGGTAATTTTGTCACGATATAATCAAGAGCAGGTTCGAAGCACGCATAACTTGTTTTCGTAACTGGATTCATTAATTCATCTAATGTGTAACCAATCGCAATTTTAGCGGCAATTTTCGCAATCGGATACCCTGTTGCTTTTGAAGCTAACGCTGATGAACGACTCACACGTGGATTTACTTCGATAATGTAGTATTCAAATGAATGAGGATCAAGTGCTAACTGAACGTTACATCCACCTTCAATTCCAAGTGCACGAATAATTTTTAATGAGCTATTACGTAACATTTGGTATTCACGGTCTGATAAGGTTTGGCTTGGTGCGACAACCATTGAATCACCGGTATGGACACCAACGGGATCAATATTTTCCATGTTACACACAACGATGGCATTATCGTTTTTATCACGCATCACTTCATATTCGATTTCTTTAAATCCAGCGATACTGCGTTCAATTAAACATTGTGTTACCGGGCTTAATTTTAAACCGTTGCTGACGATTTCGATTAATTTTGCTTCCGTTTCAGCGATTCCACCACCAGTTCCTCCTAATGTAAAGGCTGGACGAACAATCACCGGATAACCAATACTTTGGGCAAAATTCAGTGCTTCTTCAACTGTATGAACGATATCACTTTCTGGTACTGGTTCTCCAAGTTCATTCATTAATGAACGGAATAAATCACGGTCTTCGGCTTGTTCAATTGCTGATAAGGCCGTTCCTAAAATTTCAACACCACATTCAGCTAAAATACCACTTTCGTGTAATTCGACAACTAGATTTAGTCCTGTTTGGCCACCTAAACTTGGTAAAACGGCATCTGGGCGTTCTTTGCGAATAATCCGACTCACAAAATCAAGTGTCAGCGGCTCGATATAAACGGCATCAGCAACAACGCGGTCTGTCATAATTGTTGCTGGGTTAGAGTTGATGAGGACAACTTCATACCCTTCTTCTTTCAGTGCTTGACAAGCTTGGGTTCCAGCATAGTCAAACTCGGCTGCTTGCCCGATAATAATTGGTCCTGAACCAATAACTAAAATTTTTTGAATATCTGTACGTTTTGGCATGATTATGTCCTCCTCGAAATTACTGTCCAATTGGTTGGTTTGTTTCCATCATTGTCATAAATTGATCAAATAAATAGTTTGGATCTGTTGGTCCCGGTGCTGCTTCTGGGTGATATTGAACCGAGAAAGCCGGATATTGTGTATGTGCAATTCCCTCAACACTATCATCATTTAAAGCGATATGCGTCACGATTAAGCCAGTATCAGTTAAGCTTTCACGATTGACTTCATATCCATGATTTTGTGATGTGATTTCCACTTTATTTGTGAATAAATTTTTGACTGGTTGGTTACATCCACGGTGACCAAACTTTAACTTTTGCGTATCAGCACCACAAGCGAGTGCTAATAATTGGTGTCCTAAACAAATTCCAAAGATTGGTACTTGTCCTAATAATTGTTGAATTGTTTGAATTGGTTGCACAGCATCTTTTGGATCCCCTGGCCCATTCGATAACATCACACCGTCTGGATTTAAAGCTAAAATTTGTTCTGCTGAAGTATCGTGTGGGACAACCATAATATCACAACCACGGAAACTTAATTCGCGCGTAATTCCTAGTTTCGCGCCAAAATCAAGCATTACGACTTTTTTCCCACGGTTCGGGATTGCGTATGGACGTTGTGTTGAAACTTGAGCAACATGGTCTTGGAACATTGTGTGTGCTTGTAACATTGCGACTTTTTCCTCAATGTTCACATCAGCAGGGCAGATAACAGCTTTCATCGTTCCACTGCTACGTAAGACTTTCGTTAGGGCACGAGTATCGACACCACTAATTCCGGGAATATCTTTTAATTGCAGATATTCATCAAGCGTCATCGTTCCGCGGAAGTTTGATGGTGTTTCACAATATTCACGAACAACAAAGCCAAAGACTGCTGGTTGTAAACTTTCAAAGTCATCACGGTTAATACCATAATTCCCAATGAGTGGGTATGTCATCGTCACGATTTGTCCACAGTATGATGGATCACTCAAGACTTCTTGGTATCCTGTCATTCCGGTATTAAAAACCACTTCTCCGACTTGCTCTTTTGTACTTCCAAAACCTGTTCCTGTAAAAACAAGGCCGTTTTCTAAGATTAATACGCGATTTTCCATCTTTCTTACTCCTTTTCCTTGTACACAATTTTGCCATCAACGAGGGTCATTACTGGCCATCCTTGTAATTCCATTCCGGTGAATGGGGTATTTTTTCCGAGTGAAACGAATGTTTGCGGATCAACGGGTGCTGTTTTATTTAAATCAATAATTGTTAAGTCTGCTTGTTTCCCAACAGCAATGCATCCACGATCATACAATTGGAACACATCAGCTGGATTCATACTTAATAATTGAATCAACTTTGTTAATGAAATAATGCCTGGTTGCACAAGCTTGGTATATAACAATGGGAACGCCGTTTCCAAACCGACAATTCCAAATGGTGCTAACTCCAGGCCACGGGCTTTTTCTTCTTCACTATGTGGTGCATGGTCTGTTGCAATCATCGCGATTGTCCCATCAATGATTCCGGCAATCAGTGCCTCGCGGTCTGCTTGTGCTCGTAGCGGGGGATTCATTTTTCCTTGGCTATCTTTGACATCTTCGTCAATTAACACAAGGTGATGTGGTGTAACCTCAGCTGTGACGCTAATCCCTTTGGCTTGGGCTTCGCGAATCAACTGGACACTCTCTTTCGCACTAATATGACAAACATGATAATGACATCCTGTCGCTTCTGCAAGAGTGATATCGCGGGCAATTTGGCTGCTTTCACACACCGAAGGAATTCCTCGCCAACCTTGTTGTTGTGCATACACACCTTCATGAACATAGCCACGATTTTTTAATGAATCATCTTCTGTATGAGCAATAATTGGTTTCCCTATTTTTTTGGCAGCAAGCATCGCTTGATACATCGTATTCGCTTCTTGAATTCCAACACCATCATCGCTAAAGCCAATGACTTTTGGCGCTAGCTCTGACATTTCCACAAGTGTTTCCCCTTGTTCATCTAAAGTAATCGACGCAATTGGTTCCACTTTCACAGCTGCATCACGTGCGATGAGTGCTTCAAGGACGGCTAAATGTTCCCGTGAGTCTGGTACTGGATCAACATTTGGCATTGGTGCTACTGTTGTAAATCCACCTTTTGCTGCTGCCATTGTCCCAGTTTTCACCGTTTCTTTATAGGCATATCCTGGCTCTCGCAAGTGAACATGGACATCGATAAATCCTGGTGCGACTAATTTTCCTGCAGCATCAATCACTTCCATCGCTTCTGTCACTGGAATGTGTGTTGCTAATGCTGAAATTTGACCATTTTCAATTAAAATATCTTGCTGTTGTTCCTCATCGTGTGTAACAATTATTGCATTTTGAATTAAAAGCATCCTGATTCCCTCCATTAATTGCATCTTTTATTGCTTATTCTAATCATTTACTGATTCAGTATCTGGAAACTCATAACCGAATGCGCGCTTCAATACCGCTTTTCGCACATGCACACCATTTTCCATTTGTTTGAAAATGCGTGATTGTGGATGTTCGACTAATTCCCCATCGATTTCAACGCCACGATTGAATGGTGCTGGGTGCATCACAATTGCTGTTGGCTTCATTTTCCCCATGCGTTCGTGAGTTAAGCCATAAGCTGTCAAATATTGCTTTTTGCTCATTTGCATCGTATCTTCATGACGTTCATGTTGGATTCGTAGCAACATTAAGACATCAATTTCTTCAATAATTTCGTCGAGCGGACGATAATTTACTAAATCTTTCGACCATTCCTTTGGGCCGCTAACATATGTTGTCACACCAAGCTTCTCTAAAGCTGTTAAGTTTGAGCTCGCAACACGACTATGCTTAATATCGCCAACAATTGCGACTTTTAAACCTTCGAACTGACCAAATTCTTCTTTAATTGTCATCAAGTCTAGTAAGCATTGGGTGGGGTGATTGCCACTCCCATCACCACCATTCAAAATTGGGATTGTGATTTTCCCCTCTAGCTCTTGAAAGTATTCATTTTGTGGATGGCGGATTACTAAAGCTTCCATACCGATTGCTTCGAATGTTTTCACTGTGTCATAGAGTGTTTCACCTTTTTGGACACTCGAAGTTTCGGCATTAAACGTTGTCACTTTACAATTTAATTGATGTTGGGCTGATTCAAATGAATACTGCGTTCGTGTGCTAGGCTCAAAAAAAAGATTGGCAACACGACGATTATCGGGAAATTGCCAATCTTTATAAATAGTTGAAAATAAGTGAGCATCAAATAAAATAGCATTAATCTCAGCTACTGTTAAGATATCCATTGCAAATAAGTTCTTGTTCTTCATAGCGGTTTCCTCCTGACCATCTCACATTTTAGACTTTTTCGTTTTTTATACTTTCGCTATGATACCATTTAATATTGATGAGCACAAGCCTTTTTTAAAAATTATTTTCTCAGAAATCGTTTCGTATTCAGGGTAATTTTATTTTTTGTTTAACATCATAATTTTTTAGGCTTTTTTACAAATTACTTTCACAGAAAAAAATCATTTTTCCATAAAAAAGTGATGGCATTGCAACCATCACTTCGCACTATCGCTATTTTTTTGCCCTTCTCGCAGCAATTGTAAGATTTGATCAGAATTTTGTTTAATCTTCCAAATCAAATAAACAATGAACACCATCACAGCTATTGGTATGATGGCGAATATCATGGGAATAATAGTAGCCATTATTGCATTCATCTTGTTCACCCCCTTATTTTCCAAGATTTTACTTAAATGACATTTGCTCTGTACACCAATTATGTATAAGCTTAATAACTCTCATCATAATGTATGTAATAACAAAACACACACCATAAATAATTAGCCAAAATTGAAACGCACTAGATAAAGGGCCAACTAAACATCCGATAGCCGCTAGTACGATACCTACAAACATCACAAAAAATTGTTTTTCTTGATAAACTGAAATCGCTGTATAGCCAATAGTGGCCAGAGGATAGCCAAGTACCAGAAATACGAGAACCAAATCTTTCAAATGCGTCAAAAATAATATATGTGTCATTATCACAAAAAATAACGGCAAACTACACCAGAGGATGTTGTTTCGATATTTCCTCACTCTTCTCCCCCCCATTTTTCTAAGGAATTTTTACAATTTTAGCATTTTCTGCTAAACTTCGTCAATAAAAAAATTGATTTATCTACAAAAAAGCAACATCAATTCTGATGTTGCTTAGAATTACCGGACTTGACCAGTCCCAATAATTTGGTATTTATTTGTTGTGAGTTCACTCAATCCTAAAGGACCTCGTGCATGAAGCTTTTGGGTACTAATTCCAAGTTCAGCACCATATCCGAGTGCTCCACCATCAGTAAATCGTGTAGAAGCATTAACGTAGACAGCAGCAGCATCAACTTCGGCTAAGAATTGCTGGCTATTCGCAAAATCATTGGTGATAATTGCTTCTGAGTGTTTACTTCCGTGTTGGAAAATATGCTCAATTGCGCCATTGATATCTGCAACGATTTTCACTGAAACAATTAAATCAAGATACTCAGTATCCCAATCTTTAGCTGTTGCTGGAACTACTGGAATCATTGCTTGCGTACGTTCACACCCACGAATCTCTACTCCTAGTGTTGTAAAACGTGCCAATAATTGTGGTAAAAATTGGCTTGCAATCGCCTCATGAACTAAAATAGTTTCGAGTGAATTACAGACCGCTGGACGTTGTACTTTGGCATTTTCGACAATTGCAAGGGCCATCGTCAAATCTGCACTCGCATCAACATACGTGTGGCAAATACCAATTCCAGTCTCAATTGTTGGTACTGTCGCATTTTCAACAACAGCTGAGATTAGACGCTGTGACCCTCGTGGAACAACAACATCAAGATAGCCATGTAATTGAATCAATGCCGTGACAACAGCACGATCTGTGTATGCAATAAAGTTTACTGCGGTTTGTGGAATATATGGTGCAATTGCCGCTTGAATGAGTTGTGATAAAACCAAATTTGTTTCAAACGCCTCTGATCCACCTTTCAACAAACAGGCATTCCCACTCTTAATTGCTAAAATAGCAGCATCAACGGTAACATTTGGCCGTGCTTCATAGATCATTCCAATAACGCCTAATGGAACTCGAACTTGATTGACTTGTAATCCATTTGGTCGTTTCGAACCACGAATTACACTTCCGATTGGATCTGGTAATTCAATCACTTCTCGTGCTGCTTGGGCAATATCTGAAATGCGATCAGGTGTTAAGAGCAGTCGATCAATCAAGGCTTTTGTTAAGCCTTTTGCTTCTCCCGCAGCAATATCTTTCGCATTAGCTGCCAAAATCTGCTGCTGATTTTCTTCAAGTGCTTGAGCAATCGCGGCAATTGCCATATTTTTTGTTTCTGTACTCACCGTTGCTAAAACACGCGCGGCACTCCTTGCTCCAACTGCTAATTCTATTAATTCTTGTCGATAATTCATCTCTTCTATCTCCTTAAAAAATCACCAAATTATTTGCATGAATAATTTCATCAAAGTGTTTCTCGTGTAGTACTTCTATAATCTCTTGTGAATGCAGTCCTTTAATTAAGCTAATCTCATGACTCGCATATTGAACAATTCCTTTGGCGAACGTTTTTCCTTGTTCATCCGCAATTTCGACAATTTCACCAACAAGAAAATCACCTTCCACTTGTAAAACACCCTTAGGCAATAAACTCTTTCGTGCTGAAATAAGTGCCTGTTTTGCACCGGAATCAACAATAATTGTACCACTCGCCTTTGAACGATAGGCAATCCAATGTTGTCGTGCTTGTAGTGGTTTTTCACTTGTTGCGGTAAACATCGTCCCAATCAACTTTCCAGCTACGGCATCGGTAATTGATTGATGTTGGCTTCCATTAACAAGTAACATTTTTCCACCATACGTTGTCACAATTTTGGCAGCATTCAGTTTTGTTACCATTCCACCTGTTCCAAGCTTTGATCCACTGCCACCAGCCATTTGGTAAATTTCTGGTGTGAGACCATCGACATGATGAATAATTTCAGCATTTGGATGTGTTTGTGGGTTTGCTGTAAAGAGACCATCAATATCTGATAAAATCACATATAAGTCAGCCCCGATGACTGAAGCAACCAAGCCTCCAAGAGTATCGTTATCTCCAATCTTAATTTCATCGACACTCACGGCATCATTCTCATTAATTACTGGCATAACTTGTTGTTCAAATAATGCATGAAACATATTTGTCATATTCAATAATCGTTCGCGATTTGTGAAATCATCATGATTTAATAACATTTGGGCACAATATAATCCGTGTTGTGCGAGCAGTTGTTGATATAAGTCAATTAAATACACTTGGCCAACGGCTGCACATGCTTGCTTTTGTGGAATTGTTTCGGGTCGTTCACTCATCCCTAGTACACCCATTCCGGCTCCAATTGCTCCTGATGTTACTAAAACAACTTGTTTCCCTTCATGCATGAGTGTTGCGAGTTGGCTCACTAAGTGACTGATTTTCACTTGATTGAGCATTCCATTTTCATTTGTCAATGTGGACGTTCCCACCTTAACGACTACCCGTTCAATATCCGTAAAATTTCGCATGTTTTCATTTCCCTTCATCATTTCTGCTCGAATGAATATTTATCATATCACTCCCATAATTTTTTTTCAATCATTGCACTTGTCTTACTGCGATAAAATCGTTATAGTTGAAACAAGAAACAATTTGAAAGTAGGTATCTTGATGAAACTTGGAATTATTGGAGCTGGAAATATGGCGGCAGCCATCGTTCATGGACTTTTGCATGAGTCGATCCTTGATCGTGATCAAATTATGCTGTCTGCTCGTAGTTTAGACCGTTTATTACATTTTCAAACAAAATATGATTTAAGTATTTCAACGCAAAATTTAGATATTGTTGAATTTTCGGACGTCTTATTATTAGCGGTGAAACCGATTCATTTTCCCACTGTTGTTGCTGAAATTCGTGAACGAGTAATCACTGAACAGAAAACCGTCATTTCAATTGCGGCGGGAATTAGTTTAGATGATTTACAAGAATTATTTGGTGCAGATGTTCCTTTGATTCGTGTCATGCCTAATATTAATGCAACTGTCTTTGCCTCAACTACTGCTCTTTGTGCAAACGATTTAGTTGACGAAGTTACTTTTACCGCTGTTAACACTTTATTTGGTGCTCTTGGTAAAACCTATGTTATTGATGAAAGTCAAATGAGCACTTTTATCGCTATTGCTGGATCAGCACCAGCCTATGCCTATCTTTTTGTTGATGCTTTGGCGCAAGGGGCACTCAAAAATGGCATGTCTAAAGCTCAAGCTGTCGATATAGCTGCCCAAACATTACTTGGAAGTGCCAAAATGATTTTAGAGACTGAAAAACACCCGCGTGTTTTAATGGATCAAGTATCTTCTCCTGGTGGAACAACCATTGCTGCTGTGGCAACGCTAGAAGCTCACGGATTTGTCCCTACACTCATTGCTGCTGTTGATGCCTGTATCGAAAAAGATAATAGCTTAACAACACAATAAGACATAAAAAGCGAGCGACCTGATGATGGTCGCTCGCTTTTTATATCTTATTTTTTTACTTGATCCCTTGAGATGTTTGCTCCTTTAGTTTAAACAAACTAACATCATTGTCTTCGATAAAACGAAAGCACTACTTGAAATTCCCTTTCTGTCTTGCCTTTCGTTTTTGCCTATAATTCCTCATTTTGTAAAATCGATGTCAACACTCTTTTACTTAAACGTGCTTCGTGCTTCAAGATTCAAAAAAACACACGATTGAACGGGCGGCATCTCAGCTGCCTGTCAATCGTGCTCATTTTTTTACCGTCTTGATGCTATCCTAATATTACTTGACTGATAGCACCACAGGCAGCACTCTCTATAAGTTATTTCGGTTGCGTAAGAAGACTGGAATTTCTAAATCGTTGTCTGACGGTTTTGCAACTGGTGTTGGGCTTGCAACTGGTACTGACTCACTACGTTCTGGACGAACCGCTGGATTCATTGTTGCACCTGGACGTTGGCTTGTAAATTCTTGCGGCTGCCGGTCATCTTCAAACCCTGTTGCCACGACAGTCACCATGATTTCTTCGCCTAAGTCAGGGTTGATTGCTACCCCTAACATAGTATTAATTTCAGTTGTGCTTGAAGATTGAGCAACAACTTGTGCCGCTTCTTCGGCTTCAAATAATGTTAAATCAAGTCCACCAGTTACGTTAACAATTGCATCTGTTGCACCTTCCATTGAAATTTCTAACAATGGCGAAGAAATAGCACGTTTGGCAGCTTCGATTGCACGGTTTTCACCAGTTGCACTTCCGATTCCCATTAATGCTGCCCCTTTGTCATACATCACTGTACGCACATCAGCAAAGTCAAGGTTGATTAATCCAGGAACGGCAATGATTTCCGATAACCCTTGTACCCCTTGAAGTAAAACTTTATCTGCATGCTTGAATGCTTGTAAAATTGGTGTCGTGCGATCAACGATTTCTAATAAACGATCATTCGGAATGACAATTAATGTATCAACATTTTGTTTGAGGTTTTGTAACCCTGACATTGCATGTTCATAACGTTTACGCCCTTCAAAAGAGAATGGACGCGTCACAATCCCAACAGTTAAAATGCCTAATTCACGAGCAATCGCAGCAATCACTGGTGCAGCACCTGTTCCAGTTCCTCCACCCATTCCAGCAGTAACGAAGACCATGTCCGCACCTTCTAGTACTTGCTCGATTTCTTGACGGCTTTCTTCTGCAGCACGTTTTCCAAGTTCAGGATTTGCTCCTGCTCCTAATCCACGTGAGCAATCTTTTCCAAGTTGGATTTTATGTTGTGCATTTGAACGGTGGAGCACTTGTAAGTCTGTATTACAGTTGATAAATTCAACACCGCGCACACCTTCTTCAATCATTCGATCAACAGCGTTGTTTCCACCGCCACCGACACCGACAACTTTAATTTTTGCTAATACATTTTCATCTTGTATATCAAATGACATAAATGAAGTCATTGGATTGTAATCGTTCATATTTTCTTCCTCCTAGTTTATTTAATCAAAAAAGTAATTCACAATACGGTTCCAAAATTTATCATCTTTAGGTTCTTCTTCTTGGTTCTTTTTGCGAATTGCTTGATTAAACTGTATTGAACATAATGTTCGATTGGTTAGCTTTGCTCGTTTATGAGCAAGTTCAACAGTTCCTAATACGGTTGTGTATTCATTTGTTCGTGCCCCTAACACGATTGGTTGGAATACTTTCGCATTGAGAAAGACTGAGCTAATGACTTTTTGTGCCCCCAACATCTCTAACGTCCCGCCAGTAAAAACAACAGGATATTGATCGAGTAACGCCATTTTATCAATCTCAGCTCTAATTGCTAATAACATATCTTCCATCCGTGGTTCAATAATTTGTGCTAAATCAAATTCGCTAATTTTCATCATCGAATCTTCTTCAATCAAATCACAAACCTTATATTTTGTTGCTTGTTCGATATTTCCATATCCATAATCAAGCTTGATTTTACGTGCAATTTCTTTCGTCACACCATATACATATGCAATATCATTATCAATCAAACTCGATCCAACTTTTGCAGTGCGAATTTTTTGCGCATAGCCGTTGTCGAACAAGGTAATTGTCGTTACCTCATGACCAATATTAATTGTAATAACACCTTTTAGTGGTTCGTCCTCATCCAAAATGTGCTCGGCATCAGACAAGAATGCTGGATACGTATCAATAATCTGTAACCCAGCCTTTTCGACTGCTGTTAACAGTTGGATGAACAACATTTTAGGTGTTGTCACAACCATACCTTGCATTCCTAACTGGACACCTAGCAAACCTTTTGGATCAGCAATCCCACCAACACCATCAACTTGGAAATCAATTGGGAAAACATTCACAAATTCATCATGTCGTGAACGCAGTTGATTGGCTGCACTTGAAAAAAGTTGGGCAATATCATCACTCGTTATTTCATTTGCTTGATTTTCAATTGCAATCGACAATTCAACAGGAATAATTGTTGCTTGTGTACTTGGAATTGAGACAATGACGCTTGGAATTTCTTTATTGATAAATTGTTGGGTCTGGATGACAAGTTTTTGAATTGTTTTGGCGAGCAAATCAGCATCAGTTACCATGCCTTTAGTATATCCTTGCGTAGGCACGCTATTTGCAGCGACCACATTTAAGCGACCGTTGACAATTTCGGCTACAACAAGTCTTATTGCGCTACTACCGATTTCTAATGCTGTATAAGCGTTTCCATTTGCCACAATAAGACCCCCTTGTTATTTTTAATTGAAATTACATTTTCTGTTTTATTATACTACATTCAAATTTAACTTAAAACAAAAAAGTGTGTTTTTAAAAGTTATTTTTTCACTTTTTAGAGTGGAACAGCATAATTTCCAGCTTCAAGATGAATATGCATCCGTTTATTTCCTAAAGCTTCCACAATCGCGAAGTAAAAACCGAGCTTTTCAGGGATTTGTCGGATACTAATTGTCACCCGGTTCCCATCACGCATATAGAGTTGGAGTTGCTCCGGATCAGTCTCATTGCCATCAAATGCAATCTCAGAAATTTGTCTTTGCACATCAGCAGGAATTTTTTGCAAATTCTCTAACAAGAGTTGACCAGTTTCTTCTTCCCAATTTCGAAAATATGGTACATTTAAACGAATATCATTTTGAACTGCTGCCAACTCTCCCGTTGCTAAAATCCAGAGTCTTTCACTATCCGTTTGAGTCACACCCATAACTGGCGTCTCTGTCACAACAATCTCAATTTCATTCCCGAGATGACGCTTAATTTTTGCCCCAGCAATGAGAGGTTGCTCCTCTAATTTATCACTGACAGCCCATGGATTTAACCAGTAGAAATGTTGCCCGACTGCTAGTTGTGAATGTTCAACGATAAATTGTTCCCCTACTTGTTGGTTCCCGCTTACAGTAATCGTGGCAATATCCGCTAATGGTGAACTGAAAAAGATTGTTCCCCCGGCAATCACAAGTATTGTTATCCAAATCCTGCGAAAAATTTTCTTCTTTTTTTGTTGTTTTTTTTGTCTAATTTTATCGAAAGCTTCAACTGGTATTACTGCTTCTTGAATCAGTTGCTGGTCTGGCACAACATAGGCATATGCTTTTGGCTTTTTATCTGCCATTACCAGTTAAAATACTCCACTTCTTGATGGAGATTAACACCGTATTTTTCCGCAACAGCTTTTTGGACGTACTGAATTAAATCGGCAATGTCTTGTGCCGTTGCCGAATCACTATTGACAATAAAATTGGCATGCTGTTCACTCACTTGTGCACCACCAATTTTCATCCCTTTCAGCCCTAATTCTTCAATCAGTTGACCAGCAAAATGAGATTCTGGGTTACGGAAAATACTCCCACAGTTTGGTAATTGTAATGGTTGTGTCGTTTGTCGACGATGACGCCATTGTTCCATTTTTTGGGTGATTTCTTGGCTATCACCTACTTCAAAGTGGAATTCTGCTTCAAGAATTACCCAATCTCGTCGTTCTTGGAATATGGATGTTCGATAACTAAACTGGCATTCCTCATTCGTCAGCCAAAACATCTCACCTTCGCGATTGATAACGTGTACTCGTACTAAATTATCTTGTATTGCTCGCCCATGGGCGCCGGCATTCATAAAAACACCACCACCAATATTTCCTGGGACACCTCCAGCCCATTCAAATCCTGACCAACCACGACGTGCGAGTTCATTCGCTAAGCGAATCATCGAATACCCACTAGCAACACGGACACTCGTTTCATAAAACGTAATTTCTTTGAACGAACGATCAAGCTTAATAACAATCCCGTTATACGGTTGGTCACTCACAAGTAAATTTGAACCTCGACCAATCACTTTGAACATGATGCCATGTTCATGGCAAAAGTCAATAATACCTTGCACACTCGCACTATCTTGTGGATAAATTAAATATCTTGCTGGACCACCAACACGTAGTGTCGTATGGCGACTCAGCGGTTCGTCTGCTAGTACTGTTCCATAATGTGTAAGTTCTTCAATCATTCTCTTCATCCTTTCTGTAATGCTTGTGCTGCTTCATACATCAGTACCGATGCTTCTGGCTGTGCTAATTTTTGTAATTCACGGCGCATGTGTGCTCTACGCTCACTATCTTCCATCAACTCGTCAATTTTTTCAATAAATGTTTGACCATTCAAATCCTTTTCTTCTAATAATGTTGCCGCATTCGCTGCAACAAAACTTTGTGCATTTTTGAGTTGATGATCACCTGTGACATTTGGGCTTGGAACGAAAATCGTCGGCAAACCAAACATTGCAGCTTCAACTAACGTTGTTGCTCCACTACGAGCCATGAGCACATCAGCAGTTCGCATCACTGCCGGCATATCATCAACAAATGGAACAATATGGATATTTGGCGCACTATTTTTTTTCGTTGCTAGCATTACTTCGTCAAAATATTTTTTACCCGTTACATAGGTAATATCATATTCTTTTTTAGCCAGTGCTGGTGTGGCAGCAATGAAAGCTTCATTTAAGCGCATTGCTCCTAAACTTCCACCAAAACATAACACATGATTTTTATAAGGACGTTGAATATTTGGTTCTTTTGCTAATAACAAGGCAATCTCTGTTGCTCGTGGACTTCCTGTCATAATAATTTTCTCATCAGCAAAATATTTTTTTGTATCTTCTAAACATAAAAACGCTTTGTCTACATAGCGCCCTAAGAAACGATTTGCAACACCGGCGTGTGAATTAGGTTCATAGATTGCCGTTGGGATGCCCAATTTCGCAGCTGCATACACAACCGGTGCACTGACATAGCCTCCCGTTCCTAATACAAAATCTGGTTTGAACGCTTTCAAGTAGCGCTTCGCTTTCATAACACCTTGGAGAAATAACGCTACAGCTTTTACATTTTGTAATGATAAGCTTCTTGAGATTCCCTTTACTTCAAGATGTTTAAATTCCATTCCGGTTTGGGGAACAATATCCCCTTCCATTCGATCACTCGAACCGATATATAAAAACTGTGCATCGGTATCCACGGTTTTCACATATTCAGCAAATGCTAATGCTGGATAAATATGACCACCGGTACCGCCACCTGTTAAGACTATTCGCATAAAATCTACCTCACTTTAATACATCATAAGTATAGCAAATTTTTAGCTTTCGCTCTATCTTTCCTCAGTATTTTCTCAAATTTTAGCTAAAAAAAAAGAGTCAAAACAGAGAAGCTCCATTTTTACCATTTTTTCCGTAATAATTCAATAATAATTTGTTTTTTCGCATCATCAACATATTGTTTTCGGCTAAAAACATCATAATTTTTTTCACGAATTTTTTCAATGATTGCTGCATACAACTTCGCAGCACCATAAACTGCTAAGCGCGCACGCAGTGGATAGAGCTCTGCTTGCTCCTCAGCTCGTTCATATTCAGTTGTTGCAACTGCTGCCAATGCTTCCCAGATAGCGATAAATTCTGGTGTCGCTTCAGGCCCAAGAAGCATGTGTTCACTAACTTGATATTGTTGCAAAAGTTCTTGTGGTAAATAAATTCTCCCCCGTTGATAATCTTCTTTAATATCACGCAGAATATTCGTTAACTGTAGTGCATATCCTAAATGATGGGCATTTTCTCGTAACACTGGTGTTACCTTCGGAACAAGAATCGGTAGAAGCATTAAGCCGACTGTCGTTGCGACATGATAACAGTAACCTTCCAATTCAGCAAGTGTTTCATAGCGATGAACCGTTAAATCCATTTCTTGACCAATAATCATATCCCGAAACGCTTGTGCATCCATTGAATAGCGTTGAAAAACATCTGCCAATGCAACCCAGTGAGCACTTGTTGCACGATATCTCCCCTGGAGAAATTGTTCGTATTCACTTTTAAAAATTGTCAGTTCTTGTTCAACATTTTCTCCTTCATCGACTATATCATCGACTATACGACAAAAAGCATACACAGCATACACTGCTTGGCGATCTGCTTTATCAAGTAAAGAAAAAGCTTTATAAAATGTAGCTGAGTTTTGTTTAATAATGTGTTCACATTCGCGATATGCTTGCTTTATTTGCATTTTCCCCATCCTTTTTCAACAATTCTTCACAGGCGATTTTAGCACTTTGCATCACAACTGGAATTCCCCCACCAGGGTGAGTACTCGCCCCCACTGCATACGCATTCGTAAACGGTTGAATCGCTGCTTGTGGTCTAAATGGGCCACTCTGCCATAAATTTGGGGCAATCCCAAAACTACCACCACGATACAATCCTTCTCGTTCGCAATCAGCTGGTGTTAAAACCTCTTGCCATTCAATAGCTGTTTGAAGACCAAGAAACCCCGCTTGTTCAACTTGCTCTAAAATTTGTTGGACAAAATCATGCTTGAATTGTGTATCATCCCAATCAATTGTCGCTGTTTGGCTCGGAACAGGCACTAAAATATAGAGACTACTATGCCCACTCGGTGCTAATGTGTCATCAATTACACTTGGATTAAACACATAAATTGCTGGTGTCTGTGGAAGTTGTTGTTTTTTAAATAACTTTGCAAAAAGTATAGCAAAATTTTTTGGTAAATAAAAGCTATGCACGGCTTTTTGCGGATATTGGCGATTGAGACCGAGATAAATTGTCACGCAGCCATTACTTGGAGTGTAGCCTTTGTTTTTTTGATTTAATATAGGCGCAATTTTTGGATATTCCGCATTGAAAATGACATGATCACATGCGAATGATTCTGTTGCTGTATGGAGTTTTGTAATCATTTTTCCACGTCGTTCAACTGATTCAACCGTTTGATTATAGTAAATCTTCACACCACGTCGTTCTAACTTTTTTGTTAAGTATTCAACTAGCCCCGCATATCCTCCTTGTAAATACCAAACCCCATGCTCATGCTCACTAAAGCCTATTAAAGCATATAATGAGGGTGCGACTGTTGGTCCGCCACCAATATACAGTGTTTGGAGCGAATACGCATCTAACAAATAATCATTCGTAAAATAATTTTTTAAAAAATGCCGTGTTGATTGCTGAAGTTGCATATCTTTCAAAAGTTGGAGTGTTGGTTTATTCATGATGCTCGCAATCGTTGGTAACGGTTTAGTCAGCAATAATTTTTCTCCTTGTTGATATAATTGGCGCATATCCGTCAGGTAATGCTCAAAGCCAACAAAATCTTCAGGATAATGTTGTGCGAAATAAGTCTTTTGTTGCTCGTGATCACTGTATTTAATAAATTTTTCTCCATCGGCGAAATCAATTGTAACGGCGGGATCACATCTTGTAATTGCTAATTGATCAAAATCAAGCTGGGCAAGAGAAAAAACTTCGCGATGCATGTGTGGTAAAAGCATCACTGTCGGTCCTCTATCAATTTTATATTTGCCATTACTTCGATACGCCAGTCTACCACCTAATTGTTGGCTTTTTTCTAAAATTGTGACTTGATAATCATGCCGCTCAAGGATAAGCGCACTCATCATTCCAGCAATGCCACCACCGACAATATATACTTGCTTTTTCGGCATTATTTTCACCCCTCATGACTCTTTTGAATTAATTCAGCACTTATTCGTCCAGATTCTAAAATTGTCGGCAATCCACTACCAGGGTGTGTCCCTCCACCGACAAGATAGACTCCCTCAATTTCTTCAAATTGATTGTGCGGTCGAAATGTCATCATTTGCGTCAACTGATGACTCAAATTAAAAACAGCGCCTTTATAAACATCGTAGTTTTTTTGCCAGTCATTGGGTGTAATCACCGCCTGCACTTGAATATGCTCCTGAAATTTAACACCTAATTTTGTCTCAATTCGTGAAAAAATCCATTGGCGATAGTGTTCCACTTGGGTCTCATTCCAGTCAGCACCACTCACGTTATTTGGCATTGGTGCCAAAATATAAAACGTTGAATGTCCATTTGGTGCGAGTGTATGATCTGTCACGCTCGCATTCTGTAAATAAATGGATGGTGATGTTGGTAAGGTATATTCGCCAAAAATTTCTTGCAATGATTGCTCATAATCATCACTAAAAATAATGTTGTGATGGGCTATATCGGGATATTTTTGCTTAATCCCCAGATAGAACATGAGTGTTGAGCAAGAATATTTTCGTTTTGCTAGTTTTTCAGGTGTATATTTTTTTAATACACCTTCGGCAAATTGTTCTGTCATTGCTTGAGCAAAATCCTCATTAATAATCACATAATCAGCATCGACCACCTCATCATTTGCCAAGCGAATACCCGTTGCACGATTTTGCTCCACAAGTATTTGTTGAACAGGTTGTTGCAAATGCAGATAACCATTCCCTTCCTGGACAATTTTGGCCATGGAATGTGAAAGTTGATTCAACCCTCCACGTACGTGCATGATGCCATATTCATGCTCCATAAATGCCAAAATACTAAATGCTGCTGGACATTCTTGTGGTGACATCCCTAAATATTTTGCTTGGAATCCAAAAGCTAACTGTAAATTAGGCGCTGAAAACCATCGCGTCAGTTCATTAGCTAAACTTTTTGTTAGTTGTAGTTTAGGGAGAGCACGAATTACTTCTGGCTGAATATAGTCGCGCCATTTTTGCATCGGTTGTCGTAAAATTGGCGTCAATGCTCGCATACGTTCTCGATTTTCAATCAAGAATTGCTGATATCCATGTTCATTTCCCGGGAACTGCGTTGCTAACCTTTGACTCATTTCTGCTTGATCTCGCGTTACTGTCAGTTTTTCTCCATCGGCAAAATAAAGGTCATACATATGGCTTAAATCGGTTACTGCCATATATTCATGGAGATTTTTGCCAATACTTGCAAACTGTTCTTCTGCCAAATGAATCATACTCCAAAATGTCGGCCCTAGATCAAATCGATAGTCTTCTAGCTGCAAGCACCGATTTCGTCCACCGACACACGCTGCTTTTTCATAAACATGAACTTCATACCCACGGTGTGCTAACAACATTGCTGCACTTAATCCCCCTGGACCAGCACCGATCACGACTACTTTCTTCATGATTCCACCCTCTTTTTCCCCTAGTTTAGTTTTATTATAGCGAGAATAGCCTGAAAATTCAGTCAAAAAACCCCAAGTAATTCATGTTTTTTTCAACAAAAAAACACTGACTTAGCAGTGTTCTTTATTATTGTAATTCATACTTTTTAAGTGCAAGCGTAATATTTAGTAGTTCATCTTTAATCACTAATAATTCATCTGTTTCCGTAATTTCAAAATCACGATATGATACTTCAGCATTCCCAAGATACCGCTCTTTCATTTCTGCAAAAAGTTTCTCAGCTCCAGACAATTCCTGGTAAAAACCAAAATGTTTCATATCTGTTTGAATATCCTGAATATTATCATTCTTATCAACTACTAATTCCAACTTATTTAAAATGACTGCATAAATATACTGTGTTTCCATTGGTCGTATTCCCCTTTGATTGATTTTCTTCTTGATTATATCATACGCATCACCTACGCTGAGCAGAGATGCTCTTTTTTCAGGTTCATTTCAGCTTTTTTTGTTACAATAAGAATAATGACTTTCCAGGAGGATCTACTATGCGTATTTTAATTATTGAAGATGAAGAACAACTCGCAACGGCCATGGCTGTAGTTTTAGAAAAAGCCAATTACACCGTTGATATTTGCCTAGCTGGTGATGACGGACTCCAATTTGCACGCACAAACTTACACGATTTAATCATCTGTGATTTGATGTTACCATTTATCGATGGTCAAACAATCATCCGGACGTTACGTGCGGAACAAAATCCTACCCCCATTTTAATTTTAACTGCCAAAAATACTAGTGATGACACCATTCGCGGTCTGGATCTTGGTGCTGATGATTATTTAACAAAACCTTTTCACACGGGTGAGCTACTAGCACGCTTGCGGGCCTTAAGTCGGCGATCTGGGCAAATCATCCCAACAATGCAGCTAACAATGGCGAACATCACTTTTGACCCCCAGACACTCCGTATGAGCACGAATTCCGCTGAACTTCAACTTACACTCAAAGAGGCCCAAATTTTCGAAATGTTTCTCAAACACCAACACCAAATCCTTTCTAAAGACCATTTGCTTGAAAAGGTGTGGGGATATGATTCCGAGGCCGAAGCGAATCATGTTGAAGTTTATATTAGCTTTCTACGTAAAAAGTTACACTTACTAGTAGCCGATATTGAAATTAAAACCGTCCGCGGACTCGGATACATTCTTGAGAATAAACAGTAGTATCATTACCAGAAAGGGGGCGCCCATGTTTAAAAAACTTCATAAAAAATTTCTGTCAATTCATCTCATCCTGATTACAGCAACACTTTTTTTAGCTTTTTTTGCCATCTTTATGTTAACCTTTATCAATCTTTATCATGATGCACAGCGGCAGATGCAACGTTTAATTGATGCGCCAACCTTGTCTCTCACACAAATTTTACCACCAAAAACGACAACTACTCCTGATATTACTCGTGATATGACCCTCTCATTTAAAATTTTCTTTAACCACAATAACCAACCACTCAGTTATTCCTCGTTCTTCACATTAGATAAAATACTTCTCGAACAAATCCTTGAAAGTTTGCGCCAGCAACCAAAAAGCGGTCTGATTACGCTCGGTGATAAAACTTGGTACTATCAATCATCTCCAGCAACGTTTGAAAACGCTAGTGATGAGACAACCACAATCGCATATTCGCAAATTTCTTTCTTTGACATTACGAACTCGATTATCATTTTGCATGATCTTTTCCTGTTATTGCTAACTGTTGGAGCCTTGATGTTTTTTGTAATTCTTGCCATTAGTCATTACTTTAGCAAACAAGCAATTCATCCCATCAAAGCGAGTTTTGAAAAACAGCAGCAATTTATCGCTGATGCTTCTCATGAACTGAAAACACCACTCGCAATCATTAGTGCCAATACTGAAGTCCTCTTTGCTCATCAATCAGATACGATTGCGAATCAAGCCCAGTGGCTCCGTCATATTCAGGCGCAGAACGAGCGGATGAACAAACTCATTCATGATTTACTGATTTTAGCCAAAAACGAAAATCAACAAGTGAGAACATCTACGACTATTGTTGATTGTAGTCAACTGTTAAACCAAACCATCGCTGAATTTGAAGTACTGAGTTTTGAACGCGGCTTTCACCTCGACAGCTTGATCACACCTCATCTCTGTTTACTGATTGATGCGGATAACTTTCAACAACTCTGTTTTATCTTTTTAGATAACGCCCTGAAATATACGACTGCCAAAGGGACGATTCATATTACTTTCTCCGAGACAAAACATGCATTCCGCTTAGTTTTCAGTAATAGCTTTCCAACGATTCCAACAACTGAAGTTGCTAAATTATTCGATCGCTTTTATCGTGCTGATTCTGCTCGCACACATACGGGTAGCTATGGACTAGGTCTTGCAATTGCGCAACAGTTAATTGCCAATATGAACGCCAAAATTAAGACTCAATCCTGTGATAACCAACTGACGTTTACTATTGTTTTTCCTAAAAGATAAAATCCAAAGCAATTCTACTCTCGTTTTATATCATTACTAACATAGATATAAAACAACAAAAAAGCTCGTTCTATCATGAACGAGCTTTTTACTAAAAATAAAAAAAACAACACCGAAGCTTCAGTGTTGTGAACAGCCTATAAATGGTGTCCTGTACAGGATTCGAACCTGTGACCCTTTGATTAAAAGTCAAATGCTCTACCAGCTGAGCTAACAGGACAATA
>JTLC01000091.1:25532-25758 GCA_000798955.1 Firmicutes bacterium ZOR0006
GATAAAAGCCAAAAAAAATAAACAGCAATTGCTGTACACCATATTTTAAAATATGGTGCGGATGACAGGACTTGAACCTGCACGTCAAAGACACTAGAGCCTAAATCTAGCGCGTCTGCCAATTCCGCCACATCCGCACATATAAATGGTGTCCTGTACAGGATTCGAACCTGTGACCCTTTGATTAAAAGTCAAATGCTCTACCAGCTGAGCTAACAGGACAATA
>JTLC01000091.1:25768-25945 GCA_000798955.1 Firmicutes bacterium ZOR0006
TTTTATCATGGTGGAGGATGACGGGTTCGAACCGCCGACCCTCTGCTTGTAAGGCAGATGCTCTCCCAGCTGAGCTAATCCTCCGATAAAAGAAATATAAATGGTGACCCGTACGGGATTCGAACCCGTGTATGCATGCGTGAAAGGCATGTGTGTTCAACCGCTTCACCAACGGGC
>JTLC01000091.1:25955-63201 GCA_000798955.1 Firmicutes bacterium ZOR0006
GAACAATATAAATGGTGGAGCCTAGCGGGATCGAACCGCTGACCTCCTGCGTGCAAGGCAGGCGCTCTCCCAGCTGAGCTAAGGCCCCATTTAAAATGGTGGGACTAAATGGACTCGAACCATCGACCTCACGCTTATCAGGCGTGTGCTCTAACCAGCTGAGCTATAGTCCCGTTTTTTCGTTCCCTTGAGAACAATATTTATTATAGCGGTAATTTTAAATTTTAGCAAGCTTTTTTTTTATTTTTTTGTTTTTTTTGTATTTCCACTTTTTTAAAAGTGACGTTTAGCCGCTTAAAATCTACATTCACGCCCTATCTCACTCACTAAAATTAGAAAAAGAATTACACTGAACACAGCCTATTTTTCTTGTGTTCAAAGTAATTCTTTTCTCTAGAAATGGATTATTTCTCTTCTTTATTTAGCCGTGCAAGTAACATTTCTTCTTTCCAATCGTGTAAATACGAATGAATGTCACTCATTTCATTTTCAATCATATAATCATCAAATGCTTGATATAATTTGACAGCTAAGTTCAAAAATTGTTGACGCTCTTCGTCACTAAAGACACTCCAAATGCTTTCGTGAAGATCAGACATTCTGATATCCAATTCTGTGAAAGCTTTTTGGCCTGCTTCCGTAAAATAAAGCGCATAACTTTTTTTGTTGATTGGTTCACGAACAATCATCCCCTCATCAACAAGTGACTTAATTGTTCGAGAAATTTGTGCCTTATCAAAAGTTGAGCGTTGTTGAATACTTTGCATTGTTAATCCTGGATGGACGTTAACAAAGTACATGACTAAATACTCCATTTTGTTAAACCCACTCTTTTGAATATGGTGGCGGATTAACGTGTCTTGTGCTCTAGCAGCAAAATAGAATAATAATTCTTCATTCATGGCGATTCACCTCACTAGATAAATCATAGCACATATATAGATTAATTCAACAAAAAGTTTGCGCTTACAACTTAAAATAAAGCTGTTTAAACCTGTTTTAATTTAAGTTGTATGTAACAAGTTTTCAGGGTTTAAAGCTTCCAATTCTGGGAGCACAAAACGGCCATTTTCACGAATTAAACGCCCATCAAAATAGATGTTCCCTCCACCATACTCTGGTGTTTGAATCAAAACGAGGTCCCAATGCACACTTGATCGGTTCCCATTATCCGCTTCATCTTCATACGCAGCACCTGGTGTAAAGTGAAAGCTTCCCGTAATTTTTTCGTCAAAAAGAATATCTCCCATTGGCTTCGTAATTAAAGGATTTACCCCTAACGCAAACTCACCGATATAGCGTGCACCTTCATCAGTATCAAGAATATGATTAAGTCCTTCACTATCATCCGCTGTTGCTTCCACAATCTTTCCATCTTTAAAAGTAAAGGTAACATCGTGGTACACTTTCCCGCGATATGGACACGGTGTATTATAACGAATCGTTCCTTGCACGCTTGTTTTTATTGGTGCTGTAAAAACTTCACCATCAGGAATGTTACACTCACCTGCACAAGGGATAGCTGGAATATTCTGAATCGAAAACGTTAAGTCAGTCCCTGGCGCTGTAATATGCACCTGATTTGTTGCTTCCATTAGTGTTTTTAAGGCTGACATTGCCTTTCCCATCTGTTGGTAATCAACGCTACTAACCGCAAAGACATAATCGGCATACGCCTCTAAACTCATCCCAGCTTTTTGTGCTGCCGCATACGTTGGCCAATTTAATAAAACCCAGCGTAAATTTTTAACCACATATTCGCTTGCTGGTCGCATAATTTTACTGTACTCACTAAAGCGTTGCGCCTCAATTTGAGCGAATTCACTATCGTTATTTTCGCCAATAATTAAAATCGAAGCATCCATTTGTTCGTATAGCTTCATTTGCCATGTTAAGTCGGCTTCCGCTTGTTTTGGAGACACACCTTCTAGCAAGTAGCGCTTCACCTCATCATCATACATTAATGTATGTGGATAGGCTCCTAATGCATAAATTTCGGTAATGAGTGCTCGCACAAGTGGTTTACTATCAATTGTAAAGCGAATCAAAATATGATCACCGGCTTGAACTTTCACTGAATGATGCACCAATTGTTGTGCCACTTTGTTTACACGTGGATCCTGTAGCATTATTTTCCCCCCTCATTTTCCCGAGCAAGTTGTTGCTGAAGAATTTCATACCATTCTTCCATAAATCCACGAGCAAATGGTCCACGACGTTCACGAACCATTTTTACAAGGAATTCCAACTCAGCATGTAAAATAACATCAATGTCTTCACCATAACCCATACGCACCTTATGGCGAGCATATTCATCTCGATCAAGGACACGTTGGCTATAATCTGGATAGACTTTCACATCTAAATCATAATCAATATATTTCATCTTATCATTATCAAATACATATGGTGAGCTCAAGTTACAATAAAAGTGAACCCCATCTTGACGAAGCATACCAATCACATTAAACCAATGATTTTCAAAAAATACGGAAATGGCTGGTTCACGTGTAAACCACGTTCTTCCATTGTGCTCTGTGACCATTGTTCGACGATTAGCAATAACAACATATTGATGAGAGATAGCAAGAACTGTTGATTCTTCCCATTCGCGATGTACTGAACCATCATGCTTAAAACTTAAAATTGCGACTTTTTGACCGATTTCTGGCAAGTTCACAACTTTCACCTACTTTCTTTTCGATTTTCTTCTTTATTTCCTTTGCGTTTGACAAAACTGATAGATATTGACAACATTCGCAAAAATATATAATTTCGCTTGCGTTTCTGTACTTATCAAACAAGGAACCTGCTCAATTTGAAACTGCTGAGCGAAAGACGGGAAATGGTTTAAATTAATTGCAAGTGTATCGAATTGCTGAGCTTGTTCAACAATTTCAACCATTTGCTTCGCTATCACACATGCCCCACACAGTGGTGTATAGAAATACAAAAAGGGCGGTAAAACTTCTGTTTCTAACTCTAACTGCGTCAATTCTTGCATGTGTAATGCTTCCTTCCCAAAATACTCCATTTAATTATAACAAAAAAACACCGGACTTGTATGACTAAGTGTGTTTTTATCCTGTTTTTAAGTTTTTTTGTCAAAAACAAATAACCAAATAATAGAAAAAAGGGGCACTCAGTTATCTGAATGCCCCTCACAAAGTAAATAATTGTGTGATAGTTTAATTTTTACCATTTAAAATGATAAATAGAATTATTTACTTTATAGTTGGTTAACTACACAAATATTATACTGATTTTTTTCGCAAAATGCAAGTAACTGGGGCAATGGTTAAATGACTTGTTCGATTGGATCAGCTTCATGAACTTGCGGCTCACCTTGGCCAAGTTCTTTTTCTGGTAAAATCTGGTGTAATACAATCCCAACAATTGCTGCTAAAGCCATTCCACTTAAATTCACAGCACCAACACTTAAGACTGCACCACCAAGACCAATGACAAGGATAATCGCAATAATAACCATGTTGCGTTGTGCTAATAAGTTAATACGATTATTTACCAATACACGGACTCCATTTAATCCGATTAAACCAAAGAGTAAAATTGAAATCCCACCCATCACTGGTGATGGAATTGTGGCAATTAACGCTGAAATTTTCCCAATAAATGCTAAGGCGATTGCAAAAATTGCAGCCAAAGCAATTACCCAAATACTTGCAACACGTGTCATCGAAATAACACCAGTATTTTCCGCATATGTCGTATTCACTGGACCACCAAGAATCCCGGCAACAAATGTCGCTAAACCATCACCAAGTAACGTACGGTGTAGTCCCGGTGATTTCAATAAATCACGATTCACGATGCTTCCGAGCACAACATGATCACCGATATGCTCTGCAACAGTAACAATTGTCACAGGAATCACAAGCCAGAACACCTCTAAGCTAAAAGCAGGTTGATAATGAATAAACGGAATATTGACTTCTGGTAAGGCAAACCATGATGCTTCTAGAACTGGCGTGAAGTCAACGATTCCCATAACAACTGCAAAAATATAACCAACAATTAAACCAACAAGAATCGGAATTAATTTAAAGTATCCTTTGGCATAAACTGAAACAATGACTGTTGTCAGTAATGTCACTGTTGCAACAAGTACAGATGTCATATCATAGACACCATCAACGTACATTGCATTATTCACAGCAACAGATGATAATCCTAGCCCGATAACCATAATAACTGGACCAATAACAACCGGTGGTAAAATTTTGTTTAACCATCCTGTACCAGCTACGCGCATAATTGCCGCTAGAATGAGGTAGACCATTCCGACCATCATTACTCCAAGGCCAGCATTTGCCAATCCTGCACCATTCTCAAGAGCAATTGCTGCTTGTAATGGAGCAATATACGCAAATGACGAACCAAGGTAAACTGGTGATTTTGCTTTCGTTGCCACCATATAAATGAGTGTTCCAATCCCACTACATAATAAACCAACACTAATTGGTAAGCCAACTAAAATTGGTACTAATACCGTCGCCCCAAACATAGCAAAGACGTGTTGAAAACTTAAAAGTAACCATTGAATTTTATTTGCTGGTTGCTGATGCACATCCAAATATAAGTTGTTTGCTTTCTTTGTCATAATTATTCTCCTTTTTCTGGTAGTTTTTTTCAAAAAAAAATACGAAAGCCAAAAGGCCATCGTATCAATACGAAAAAGTGAATGAAGAAAAATATTTTCCCGTTCCGACTTGCGTTGTTACTCGTTTCATTTTTCTTCACTCCCTTCAAACTCTCTAATTCAAAACAATAATTCATTTCCAATCAAAAGTCAATATTTTATAGTAAGAAATTTAAGATAAAGACAAAGAAGAGACCGATCATAATTGGGTTTACTTCTTTAATACGCTTAGAGAATGCCATCAATAACACATATGCCATAAATCCAAAAGCAATACCTTGTGCAATTGACGCTGTTAAGATCATCATAATAATTGTAAAGAAAGCTGCAAACGCTGTTGGTTGATCAATCCAGTCAATTTCTTTTACTGACTCTGCCATTAATCCGCCGACAATAATTAACGCTGGCGCTGTAACCGCACTTGTAAAAATTACTAAGATTGGTGAGAAGAATAACGCTACTAAGAATAATGTCGCTGTTGTTGCCGCTGTTAAACCTGTACGTCCACCTTGTTCAACACCCGTCATTGATTCTACATATGACGTCACTGATGACGTACCTAGTACAGCACCAATTGTTGTTGATAAAGCATCTGAAACCATTGCTTTGCTACCATTTTTAATTTGGCCGTCTTTTGTCATCAATCCCGCACGGCTCGCAACTGCCATTAATGTTCCAGCAGTATCAAAGAAATCAACAAATAGAAACGCAAAGATAACTAATAAGAATTCTGGTTTGAGAATTTCGCTAAATCCCGCAAAAACTTGTCCAAATGTTGGTGCAATTGATGGTGGCATCGAAACAATCATTGTTGGCATTTCTGATAAACCAAAGACTAAACCGACAATTGCTGTAATAACCATTCCGACAAAAATTGCAAACCGTTGCTTCAACATCATTAATAAGAGGGTAATTACTAGTCCAAAAAGTGCTAATAATACTTGTGGATTACTGATATCACCAAAGGCTACTAGCGTATCGGCATTTCCTACAACAATCCCGGCATTTTTTAATCCAATGAAAGCAATGAAGAAACCAATTCCCACACCAACAGCAATTTTTAACGAATGCGGAATAGCAGTGATAATTTTTTCGCGAATCCCTGAGAATGATAAAATTAAAAATAAAATACCTGAACAGAAAATTCCAGCTAAAGCAGCTTGCCAGCTATATCCCATTCCTAAAACTACCGAGAAGGCAAAGAACGCGTTCATTCCCATACCTGGTGCTTGTGCAATTGGTAAATTTGCCACAAATGCCATAATATATGTCCCAATTGCTGCTGACAAACACGTTGCAACAAAGACAGCACCACTATCCATTCCTGCATTTCCTAAAATTAGTGGGTTAACTGCTAAAATGTACGCCATTGCTAAGAATGTTGTTACTCCCGCAACTAACTCCGTTCGTACATTTGTCTTGTTGGCTTGCAAGCCGAAAATTTTCTCTAACATCACGTTATTCCTCCAAAATTTTTTCGTAAAAACAAAAAGAGACTTCCCTTTGAAGTCTCACGAAGAACAGTGACTATTTTCATCGACACAAAAAGTGCGTGTTTAAACAGTACTCACTTCGTAGTCGGCCTATTTAAGGTTAGCCGGTAGAAACTTCTGGACCATATTACCAGTTTTATACGAAATATTATTTATTACGTTCCTATTTTAAAGGTTTTATCGTCAAAATGTCAACGTTTTCTCATTTTTTTGTTTTTTTGCACAAAAAAGCGACTCTGGGAACCGTTTTCTTTCGTATTCTCTAATAAAAACTACTTCCTTTTTCAGATTCACAATGGTTACTCTAGCAATTTTATGTTATAGTTATTACGCACGATTACTTATGGAAAGGAGCCATTTTTTATGGATGCACATGCAATTATTGCCACAACTTTTCCTGGTGGTTTCATTATTATTGCTGCGATTTTAGCTAATTTTACTGCGCAAATGTATAAATTTATTCGCTATTATCTCGATACAAAAAAATGGGATTTAGCTTACCTTTTTACGACCGGTGGCATGCCCTCATCACACTCATCATTTGTTGTTGCAACAGTTGTTGCTATCGGTATTATCGATGGTGTGAATACGACACTTTTTGCTTTAGCTTTCATTTTTGCTGCTGTTGTCCTCCATGATGCGCTCGGAATTCGTCGCCATGCTGGTCGACAAGCACAAGTGATTAACCAAATTATTCAAGACTTACAAGGTGTCCAAGAGGCATTAATGGAAGGTGGATTTTTTAATAATCCTAAGTATGATCGTCGTTTAAAAGAACTACTTGGTCATGAGCCTATCGAAGTTGTCGCCGGAACAATTTGGGGAATTGCCTCGACATTACTTTTTTACTGGATTACGCTCACACTTATTCAAATGAATCTCTAAAAAAAACCAGCATGATGCTGGTTTTTTATTTTATTCACGTGGTTTTTGTTGTAAAGTGCGCTCACGCAAATAGAGAAACATCGGCAAAGCAAAACAGAGTCCGATCAGAAAATTACCAATAATAGCAATCCACCAATAGTGAATCCGATGTTTTTTTACTTCTTTATACACAAAGATCCAAAAAACACCAACAGTCAATAACAAATCAATCGCAAAAAATTGTGCTCCTGGATTCGCAAATGCCCCTTGAATAAAGAGCGTAAAATCAAATCCCCCTTGATTCAGATAGACAAAACCCAAAAAGAGATTCGGAACAATTGCACCAATTACAGCTAAAATTCCATAAATTCGTTTCACTTCTACCGCCACCCGCTTCCTTTTGTAGCGTCAGTATACTGGATTATTCTCAACCTGGCAAGTAGTCAGAAATTTTTTACATATCGGCAGCATCACAGTTACTTGTTGCTGCGTAACTGGATGCATAAACGCAAGTGCATAGCTTTGTAGATATGGGTGCTCTGCCACATCCGCATCACCATACAGATAATCGCCTAGTAGCGGATGCCCAATTGCCGCCATATGCACGCGGATTTGGTGTGTTCTACCAGTTTCAAGTTCCAGTTCAACTAAATCACAGCCTTCCCCTCTGGCCTTGAGCCAATAGCGCGTACACGCCTCTTTTCCTGTTGGATGGCACTCACGTCTTGTCCCTTCTGCCCGGCGAATCGAAAGCTGTATTTCACCGTCTTCCGCTTCTAAATGGCCTTGAATTACGGCATAATAGCGCCGAGAAATTTTTTGATTATGAAGTTGCTGTTTCGCATAATGATTTTTGGCAATTAATACCAAACCTTTCGTCCCAATATCCAAGCGTGTCACAATATGAGCATTACTGCCCTGTACATTTTGCTTTTCAAAATAAGCAAGCACGCGTTGAATCAATGAATCTTGATTATTTTGCCACGAAGGAATACTTAACAACCCTGCCGGTTTGTTGACAACGATAAACCAGTCATCTTCATAACAAATTTCAATTGCCTGTTGGCTTCTTCTCAAGTGAGTTTGCGGCAGCTCAGTTGGTAAAATAATTTTCAACTCACCTAACTGCACTTGATCATTTAAGCGCCGTTTGATTCCAGCTTGCCAAACTGTACCTGCATACTGCACTTTTTTCAGTAGTCGTTTCGAAAAAGCGCGTTCATACCGTAAGTAGTTCCCAATTGTTTGCGTTGTACGCTCCTCAATAATAAAGCGAAGTTCCATCTTTTTACTCGATAAAAGAATTATTGACCCGTTCCCAGAACGGTCGTTTTTTAAATCGGGCAAATTGGGCTTTATGACGGTGCAGGCGACACCGAATTGTTGCGACAGCCAGACAATCATGGACTAAGTGATCATATGTAACGGTCACACTATTTGAATATTGGATATCAAGATCAATATATTGTTTCTTATAAAAAACGAGTGGTGAGCCAATTGTACGATAAACTTTATTATTAATCGATGCAATTTCAGTCATTTGAAAAGCTTCAACACGTGGATGAATCACCGCTCCCCCAAGTGATTTATTGTAGCCAGTACTTCCCGATGGTGTCGAAATACACAGGCCAGTTCCACGGAAAGTTTCAAAGTGCTCGCCATCGATTTTCACATCAATTTTAAGCGTCTTGGCTGGATCACTAATAGTTAATTCGTTCAGTGCAAGATACGAACATGCCCCACAGCCTCCATCCATCATAATCTCTAAGACAGGGAACCCAACGGTAGTGTAATGTTTTGCCAACATCGCTGTCAATAAATCATCTAGCTCTTCCACAGTCCAATCAGTATAGAACCCCAAACTTCCTGTATGTACTGCAATAAACTTAACATGATGAAGTTGATAATTATACTGTTGGAACGCTTGAAGCATCGTACCATCGCCCCCAATTGAAATTACAAAGTCTGGGCGATGCTCATCATACTCCCATCCGCCTTCAACCAAGGTAGTCATAATTTTTTGTTTGATTGCTTCGGAATGATCATCAGCACGAATTATTGTTGCAAAGCGCATTTTTCTCCCTCATTTCCTTGTCATCTGCTTTTCCATTATACTATAATTGGAACAACGGTGAAAGGAGAACGACGAAAATGAAAAAAGAACTCGAAATTGAATTTAAAAACTTAGTATCTGCCCCGGAGTTTACGAAACTCACACAAGCATTTACAATTACAGACTTTACCGAGCAAACAAACACATACTTTGATACTTTTGATGGTAAAATCAAAGCCCTGGGCGGTGCACTCCGGATTCGTCAAAAACACTCTAAATGCGAATGCACCCTCAAGTTACCAAATCCAAATGGTGCCGGACTTTTTGAATTTACCCAGCAATTACCTGATGCGACGACCATTACCCGCGAGCTTCTCACTCAGGCTCTTGACGTCTTAACACATCTAGAACAGTATCATATTCGCTCTGCTGAATTGCAGTTGTTAACGAGTTTAACAACGCGACGCTGCGAAATTCCGTATCGAAATGGATTACTTGTTTTTGATGAAAGTTTTTATAATGGGCATCATGATTATGAACTTGAATTTGAACATGCTGACTTCAATGAGGGAAGCCGTATTTTCCAAGAGTTACTAGCTCAATATGATATCCCTATTCGTGAAACACCAAATAAAATTAAGCGGGCCATGGCTTCGCTTGCCAAGTAAGGCGATAGGCTTGATAGAGCTGTTCCATCGTCGGCACTTGGCGCTGGTAGGTTTGATACCTATCAGCTTTTTTTTGACACACACCAAGCCTGACTAAGATATCAAGATAAAATTGCTGGCTCCAAGACAAGTCGGAACAAAGTAAGTATTCACCATTTGCTAAGCGATAGCAACACTCTCCTTGCCAGATTACCGGTAGGACTTGGTTCAATTCACTCATAACGATTGGTATCGGAATCCCCACATATTCAGGCAATTGTTCTGAACGCATCCCCCACCGATAGAGCACTTGTGCAATTTCATCTTGGACTTTTGCTGAACGAAATGAGTAGGTTTGGCGCCATTTCAACAAATAACTAGCTCCCTTCACAAATTGCTGATAACTCAGGCAATTTGAATGACTCTTCGTCAGTTCTAGGAAAAAAACATCCCAACAAATAATTCGTTTTATTGCTACTCCTCGCTGTTTCGTCAATGGGTGAAAATTACAGTAGCACTCACAATATTCTGGATGATAGCGGTAGACTTTTCCAAAACGATCGAGACACTGCCAGGCTTGTTCCGGTCGCTGCCAATTTGGTCCTAACAACCAATGGAGTCGTGAGCGATAGTTTTGTTGACGCAGCTGAATTTGTTGCTGTTGAATCATACTTACTTGTATTTCAATCACTTCTTTTCCATACATAACATCTGCTCGACAATGTCCAATTTTTTGCTCAAAACAGAGAGTTTCCTCGAGACTTTCAAGATGGTGTTTAATCAGCTTGTGTTCGTGTCCCTCCCCACCCTTACGATGAATTCGTAGATGTGCAAAATATGGCCGTCCCACTTTACTTTGACGTAATGCCACTACTTGCTCGCATTCAAGGCAAAAATACGGTTCTTCTTTTTTTGCCAATTGGCTCGAAATACATCTTCCTTGCATATTTTTTGCTAGAAACATAAAAACCACCTCTCTTACTTATACGAAAAAAGTACGAGTGGTGGCTTTTTTTTAAAATATTGGAGCAAATAAACGGGTGCAACTTTCACTCACTTTTTGATAATATGAACGCTTTTTCCACCCACGCAACTCAACTCGTTGTGACTGTTGGAAGTCTGTTGCTAAAATTTCAGCCAACTGTTCAATTGTTTCATTATTCGAAAGGAGTGCCATCGCTTCAAAATTAATCAGTAATGACCGATAATCCAAATTCACCGTCCCACAGGCTGCAAATTCATCATCGAAAACCCACACTTTACTATGTTGGAAAGTATCGGTCAATAAGTAAATCTGAACCCCAGCTTCAATCAATTCTTCAATATAACTCTGCGTGCATCGATAAATCATTTTTTTATCTGGATTTCCAGGAATCGAAATCCGAACATCAACACCTGAGAGGGCAGCTGACTTCAGTGCTTGTAAAATATCATTTGGTAAAATCAAGTATGGCGTTGATAACCAAATTCGCTGTGTCGCTGTGTTAATTAATTTATATAAGCTATTTTTTAGTGGCCGTTTTCGAGTATCTGGACCATCAGAGATAATTTGGACAATATCAGTTGTCGATACAGTGGTACATTCTGGAAAATATTGATTACTCTGCTCACTTGCAAAATGTTCATGTGTTGAAAAATGCCAATCTTCCAAGAAAATTGTTTGCAAGCTCCTTACTGCATCACCTACTAATCGCAAATGTGTATCTCGCCAATTTTTCGTTTTATCATCACCAAAAACATATTCACGACCAAGATTGAAGCCGCCAATAAATCCGATTGTCCCATCGATAACGACAACTTTGCGGTGATTTCGCCAATTCACGGTTGAATCGAGAACCAATGATTGTGGATCACCAAAGAAAGCAAAGAGGACACCAGCTTCAACCAAATCACGAATGACGACATCACTCAATGTTCGAAAGCTGCCTCCGGCATCGACAAGGAGTCGCACTTCAACACCAGCTCGTGCTTGTTCACAAAGAGCCGTAAAAATCGGTTGTGTCACATCATCATACCTGACAATATAGAACTCAAGATGAATATGATGCTTCGCTCCTTGAATGGCAGTTAGTAACTCAGTAAAAAATTCTTGGCCAACGTGAACGTGCGTATGTGTATTTTGGTACATTGGTCGAGCTGCAATCGTTTGAAGAAATTGGTATTGCCGTTGTTGGTAGATTTCCGCGTGCTCTAACTGTAGTGGCACAAAAGCTTCATATTGATAGTCAAACTGTAAATTTTGTTCAATTTTACGCTGAAACTGGACGATATAGCGTTTATTTCTACCAAAAAGAAAGAACAAGCTCACACCAAGAATAGGTAGTGCAAAGATAATGATAATCCACGCCCATTTCGTCGTTGGATCACGGTGGCTAAAGAAAATAAAAATAAAGACTCCAAACGAAAGGAGTAATTGAAATATTGTCAGAATTAGACTATTCGCATATTGAATAAATATGCTCGCTGTAATTAAAATACCGAGTATCACGACAATTAAAAGCCACACAAAACGTGTACGGCTTTTTAACATCCGCCACTTTTTCCCCTTTACCATTTTATTCCCCCTATAAAAAAAGAGTGTCGAAACACTCTTTAGTTAGCAATAACGCCACGAACACCCTGACAAGTTGGATATTTCTCACAACTTTCACAGCTGACACATAAGTCTCGTAATTCTCGTGGTACAAACGTCCGAATTTCATCATCATTATACCCGACTTGTAATCGTTTATCATCAATAATGATTGGTCGACGTAACACACTTGGATTCGTTTGCACAAATTCAATCAAGTTATTTAAACTCATTGAATCAATATCAATATCGCCTTCCATAATGACCTTCGAACGGCGTGAAATAATATCTTCCGTCCCATTTTCAGTTCGTTCTAAAATATAGCGCAGCTCATCGGCTGTTAGCGGTGTAACAAATAAGTTTTTTTCACGGTATTGAAGCCCGTATTCTTCAAGCCATTTTTTTGCTTTGCGGCAAGATGAACAGCTTGGTGTTGTATAAATAGTAATCATCAGTTTTTCCTCCCGACTTCAGATTAGCTTCGAGATTATTCTCAAATCATTTTCTATTTTACCGAATTTATGCTCGAAACTCAACGAAAGTTTAATTAACTTTAGCTAGCAAACATAATTAAAAAAACGGAGCCCGTTTATGACGGTCTCCGTTCAATTTTATTTTTTATCAGCTAATTGTTTTTCGTATGCAACTAACTCAGCTTTGTTGGCACGAATGAAGTGCCCCGGACGGATTTCCACCCATTCAGGTCCTTCTTGCGAATAATCATGAACATCAGCCGTATATGGAATACGTTGGCGATTACGTTCATAAATTGGATCCGGTTCTGGAATTGCTGATAGAAGTGATTTTGTATATGGATGCAATGGGTGTGCGTAGAGTTCATCAGCATCTGCTAACTCGACTAGCTTCCCATGATACATAACCCCAACACGATCACTAATATATTTTACCATTGATAAATCATGAGCGATAAATAAATACGTTAAACCAAATTCTTTTTGGAGTTTTTGCATTAAATTCACTACTTGTGCTTGAATTGAAACATCAAGTGCTGAAATTGGCTCATCGGCAATGATAAATTTTGGTTGCGTAATTAACGCTCGTGCGATCCCGATACGTTGACGTTGTCCACCTGAAAATTCATGTGGGAAACGGTTGGCGTGGTCTGGTGTTAATCCGACGATTTCTAAAATTTTATAGACTTTTTCTAAACGTTCTTGTTTATTTTTCGCTAATTTATGGATATCAAGTCCTTCAGCAATAATATCTACAACTTTCATACGTGGATTTAAACATGCATATGGATCTTGGAAAATCATTTGAATCTCACGCGTTAACGTACGCTTTAAGTCACCTTTGATTTTCCCACTAATTACTTGACCATCAAATTTAACTTCTCCGCCAGTAATGTCGTATAAACGAATGATTGAACGTCCAGTTGTTGATTTCCCTGAACCAGATTCACCAACAAGGCCGAAAACTTCACCTTTATAAATATCAAAGCTTACATCATCAACGGCTTTAACGACGCGTCCACCGCCAACTTTAAAGTGTTGCTTTAAATTTTTGACTTCTACTAATTTCTCTTTTGCCATTAGTCAAGTACGCCTCCTTCCGATGAAAATGATTCACGTAAACGTACAACGATTGCTGGTGGTTGTACTTTTGGTGCTGCTGGATGTAACAACCATGTTGCCGCAAAGTGAGTCGAGCTCACTTGGAACATTGGTGGTTGTTGTTCAAAATCAAGCTGTAATGCCCATTGGTTACGCGGTGCAAAAGCGTCCCCTTTTGGTGGGAATAACAGGTTTGGTGGCGTTCCCGGAATCGAGAACAATTCACCTTCAGCATCCATTGACGGCATCGATGCTAATAACCCCCATGTATATGGATGTTGAGAATTATAGAAAACTTCATTTGACGTTCCGATTTCAACTAACCGTCCTGCATACATTACGGCTACACGATCAGCAACATTGGCAACGACTCCAAGGTCATGGGTGATGAAAATCACACCAACTCCTGTTTTCTTTTGAATATCTTTCATCAGTTCAAGAATTTGCGCCTGAATTGTTACGTCTAGTGCCGTTGTTGGTTCATCGGCAATTAACACTTTTGGATTACATCCTAAAGCAATTGCGATAACAATACGTTGACGCATCCCTCCTGAGAATTGGTGAGGGTATTGCTCAAAACGTAATTCTGGATCAGTAATTCCAACAAGTGTTAACAATTCAATTGCTTTCACTTTCGCTTCTTCTTTCGAAACTTTTTGGTGCTTAATAATCCCTTCCATGATTTGTTTTCCGATTTTCATCGTTGGATTTAACGATGTCATTGGATCTTGGAAAATCATTGCGATTTCCCCACCACGCATATCTTCTAATTCTGTTTTTGAAAATTTTGTAATATCTTTTCCTTCAACAAGGATTTCACCGTGCTTCACATATCCGTTACTCGCTAAAATCCCCATGATTGCTCGAGTAGCGACTGATTTCCCAGATCCTGACTCACCAACAATCGCCAGTGTTTCACCTTTATTCAATTCGAAGTTTACACCACGAACTGCATGAACTTCACCAGCATTGGTCTTGAAAGAAATATGTAAATCTTTTACTTCTAATAAAGCCATGTTCGCCACCCTTTCTATTTCATTTTTGGATCAAACGCATCGCGCAGACCATTTCCTAATAAGTTAAAGCTAATCATTAATGCTGTCAGCACTAATGCTGGAATTAATAACATGTGTGGATATAATAACATCGACTTAAAGCCATCACTGATTAAAATCCCTAATGATGGAAGCGGTGCTGGTAATCCAAGACCTAAGAATGCTAAGAATGATTCAAAGAAAATTGTACTTGGAATCGAGAACGAAACCACGACAATTAATTGTCCAACAACATTTGGTACTAAGTGCTTAAAGATTAAGCGTCCATTTGATGCTCCTAACGTACGTGCAGCTAAAATAAATTCATACTCTTTGTACTTCAAAATCTGGCTACGAACAACACGTGACATCCCAACCCAACTCGTAAACGATACGGCGAAGATAATTGTTGGAATACTTGGTTTGAAAACAACAAGTAATAATGTTAATAATACTAAACTTGGGATACTTGAAATAATTTCTGAAATACGTTGCATCACAATATCAAGTGTTCCCCCGTAGAATCCTGAAATTCCACCGTATGTTGTTCCGATTGCTAATTCAATCATTGCAACTGTAACAGCGATGAATAATGAAATTCGTGCTCCGTACCATGTACGTACCCATAAGCTCCGACCAATATCATCAGTACCAAACCAGTCAGTTCCGTTTGGTAATTGGCTTGAATTTGCTAAATCTTGTGCTGCATAGTCGGCACCACCATTTAAATATGGCCCGATAATTGACATGATTACAATTCCTACGATGAAAACAAGACCAGCGATTGCTAATTTGTTTTTGCGCAAGTTAATCCAAGCTTCACGCCAGAATGACGTGTTTTTTGATTCGATTTTTTCGCTTGCTTCTGCATGCATTGGTGCCAAAACTAATAATGACTCTTCAACTTCAATTGTGTCGTTTGGACCAACATAGTGTTGCTTCATTGCCTCCATTATTTGCCACCTCCTAAACGAATTCGTGGATCAATAACTCCATAAAGGACATCGATCACTAAAATAATTGCAATGTTTAATGCTGCATAGAATAATGCAAGTGAAAGCGTTAAGGTGTTATCGCTACTATTAATCGCATTAACTAACACATTCCCGAGTCCTGGAATACCGAAGATACGCTCAATAACAAGTGATCCTGTTAAAATCGACATTGATAATGGTCCGACAACCGTAATAACCGGAATTAAGGCATTTCGAATCGCATGTTTCCAAATAACTGTGTTGTGTTTTAACCCTTTTGCTTGTGCTAATAAAATATAGTCACTTCCAAGAACCTCAACTAATTCTGTACGCATATAACGCGTTACCGTTGAAATAGCATACATTGATAATGCAAAAATTGGTAATACCAACGATAACATATTAGTTGATGAATAGATGATTGGTACTAACCCAAATTTAAAGGCAAAGAAGTACTGAAGCAATGTTGCAAAAACATAACTCGGTACTGAAATCCCTAAAACCGTTAAAATGGTAATTCCATTATCAAGTAATTTCCCACGTTTTAACGCTGAACCAATCCCCGCAAATAACCCAACTGTAACTCCAAAGATGATGGCTGGTAAACCAATACTCATTGAAACAACAATTTTGCTACTAATGATTTCTGTAATCGGGGCACTCGGTTGTACTTTTAATGATGTCCCCAAATCACCTTGTAATAAATTTCCTAAGTAGCGAGCGTACTGTTGTGGTAGTGGGTCTTTTAGACCATATTGTGCTTCCACGTTGTCACAGACTTCCGCTGGTAATTTCGAGCGGTCACAAATTCCGCCAGGCATTAGTTGTAACAGTCCAAAGAGAACCGTTGCAATTACCCATAGTGTTAAGATCGCAATTAAAATACGCTTGATAATATACTTTAACACTTGAGTTCCTCCTCTCATTTCTTTCCTTCTTGATAGTTATATTTTTTCAAATATTTATTTAATGATATGCAAATTAGAGATACAATTCAAGCTTTTTCAAAAATAAATCGGGTAAATACCAGTAATAATCAATATTTATCATAAGAAATCGTTTTCTTGATTGGAAATAGAAAAAATATTGCATGATGATACAAAATTATCATAAAGATAAATTTTTATTATTTAAGACTAATTGTCGCTTTTTCACCAAAATTATGTTGATTACGAAAACTTATGAGCATTTGTTTAGCTTTTATAAAAAGTATGCTATAATTTTTAATTGGTGATACAAATGAAAAAATACAAATTATTCTTGATATTAATTGCTGTCAGCTTACTCGCTGCCATCGTGCTTGGTCTCTTTCAGCAGTCACTTGTCTTATTTATTAATAGTCTCTTTGTTATTGGGATTATCCTTGTCGTTATCGGTGCTTGGCTCTACATTTTAGACCAAGGATTTTTCCGTGTGATTACGTACGGTTTCAAAAAATTACGCCGGCATCTACCAGGCTTTTCAAAAATTAAAGATAGTGACGAAGTCTTTGAACAACCCGTTGATGATGAAATACTCTATACAACGAAAACACACACACATACCCAATCATTTATTTGGAGTGGGGTCTTACTCGTTATTCTATCGTATGTAAGTTTATTATTTATTTAGACTCATCTAGGGGAGGATTTTAACTTATGAAAAAACGGATGATTTCTGGAATTCAATCTTCAGGAACAATTACTTTAGGAAATTATATCGGTGCGATTCAAAACTTCATTCGCCTACAAGATGAATACGAACTTTTTGTCTTTATTGCCGATTTACACTCAATTACAACACCGCAAGATCGTAAAGAATTACAACATAATATTCGCTCGCTTGCGGCACTTTATTTAGCTTGTGGTTTAGATCCAGAACGGGTCACAATCTTTATTCAGTCTGAAGTGCCACAACATACACAATTAAGCTGGATTTTAGAATGTTCAACGTATATGGGTGAATTAGAACGGATGACACAATTTAAGGATAAATCACGTTCGCAAGCTGAAAAAACGGCGAATGCAAGTATTGGTGTCGGTCTCTTTACTTATCCGTCACTCATGGCTGCTGACATTTTGCTCTATGATGCAGCATTTGTCCCAGTCGGTGAAGATCAGAAGCAACATTTAGAGTTAACGCGGAATCTTGCACAACGTTTTAATAATAAACACGGCGAAACGTTCATCGTTCCTGAACCAGTCATTCCAAAAACTGGGGCACGAATCATGTCACTTACTGAGCCAACTCGCAAAATGAGTAAATCAGATCCCAATCCACGTAGCTTTATCTCAATGCTTGATCCTTTAAAAACAATTGAGAAAAAAATCAAATCTGCCGTCACTGATTCAGATGGAATCATGGCTTATGACCCAGAAAACAAACCAGGTCTTAGTAACCTACTCACAATTTACAGCGTTTTAACTTCAAAAACGATTGATGAACTCGTTGCTGAATATGCTGATAGTGGTTATGGTGCCTTTAAAGCTGATTTAGCAAAAATTGTTGTTGATACTATCGCACCAATTCAAGAACGCTACCATGAAATTTATGCTTCAGCAATGCTTGATGAAATTCTTGATACTGGTGCTTTTAAAGCACAACGTTTAGCAAGCCGAAAACTTGAAAAAGTAAACAAAAAAATCGGTCTTGGTCGCAGACGAAAATAAAAATTGCTAGTCTCTAGCAATTTTTATTTACCAAATTTTTTCTTTAAGGAGTTACTTTATGCAAAACCAACACTTAATTGTTATTGATTTAGACGGTACTGCGTTGCAAAACCATCATGAACTTGCACCATTTACCTTAAAAGCCCTTCACGAATTACAAAAACGTGGTCACATTGTCATGATTGCCACTGGTCGTTCATATTCAACATCAAAAATTTTTTATGAGCAATTAAATAATGCATCACCAATTAGTAATTTAAATGGTGCGATTGTTCATCATCCACAGCGTGAAACATTCCCCACCTTACAACATTTTGTTGATGCTACACAGCTAGCAAAACTTTGGGATAAGACACTTTTCCCTGAAGTTGATATCATTTGGTTAGATCAGCATCACCACGCAGTTATGTCAGGAACAAATTCACAAATTGAACAATTATTACATGATCAAAATTTTGTCGCTGAAACAACTGTAAAACCGCTTCTACCAACGGACTTGTTGACTGCACATGCTTGCACTGTCGTCACAACTCTTGGAATGGAACAACAGTTTATGGAAAAAGCCCACACAATTTTTGGTGATGCAATTGCTTTACGCTCGTGGGGATCGGCTTTTCCAAACTTTATTGAACTTTTTTCACCGACAATTTCGAAAGCATCGGCGATTGCCCACGTCCAACATCATTATCAAATTGCGAATGAGCATACGATTGCTTTTGGTGATCAAACAAATGATTTAGAAATGTTCGAATATGTCCCACATAGTGTTGCCATGGCAAATGCAGTTCCAGAATTAAAAGCAATTGCTCTCGCAACAACAACTTTACCAAATACAGCTGGTGGTGTTGGTCACTACTTGAACCAGTATTTTCAATTGAATTTAGACTAATACTTGTGTTATCGCTAGATTTTCTCTATAATTTGTCTAATAAAAAAAAGAGGTGACCCTATTATGAAACGAATTATTTTAGCTGGTGGATGCTTTTGGGGTGTTGAAGCATATTTCCAACAAGTTCATGGCGTTCTAACAACTCGTGTCGGCTATGCCCAAGGAGATGTTCCTTTCCCGTCTTATGAACAAGTTTGTACTGGAACAACAGGACATGCAGAAGCCTGTGAAATCGAATATGATGAAACAATTTTACCATTAGAAAAGTTATTGACGCATTTCTTCTTAATTATCAATCCAACGATTATCAACCGTCAAGGTAATGACCGTGGTCATCAATACCGTACTGGTGTGTATTATTTCGATGAGACTGATCGCCCAATCGTCGCTGACTTTTTCGTGACTCAGCAACCGAATTATGATAAACCAATCGTCGTTGAGCTCGAACCAGCAAAAATCTTTTATGTTGCTGAAGATTATCATCAAAATTATCTCAAAAAAAATCCTAATGGCTACTGCCATATCAATCTAAATCTTATTCATAAATTACAACCATAAACAAAAAAACTTCGGGTATACACTCGAAGTTTTTTTGTGCTGTTATTTTACCTTCGCAAAACGTCCTTGAATTTGATGTGTTGGTAAAATATCAACAAATGCTTGTTGATCAACTCGATGGATGAGTTCTTGGCTATCATATAATTGATAACTGGTCACAACCGTCATTAACGTTTTTTTCGGCTGATTCGTATATGCCCCAACCGCATCAAAAACAGTAATTCCCCGATGATTGGCTTGGGTTAAGGCATCTATCAGTTCATCAGCTTGACTAGTAATGATAAAGAGCGTGTACTTCATATGACTTGTATGAATTGAATTCACAACTAGCGATTGTACGTAGAGCAAAATTAATGTATACAACGCTGGTTGAATATCATTTAAAATCGCTGCAAAAAAGATAATCACAATATTCATGACGAGCGAATACTTCGCGAACGATTGGTCAGACTTCCCTGCCAAATACATCGTAATAATATCCATTCCTCCCGTTGAACCACCATAACGTAAGCTCAAGCCTACACCACTTCCGACCAGAATCCCACCAAAAACGACATTCACAATAGTGTCATCAGAAATCGCAATTGGTGGTAGCACAGCAAATAAAGTACTCGTTATCCCGACTGATAAAATTGAGAGTAAGGTGAAACGTCGGCTCACTTTAAACCAGCCAAAAATAAATAATGGAATATTCAAAGCAAACAAAATTACACCTAAATCAAGTGGAATATTGAAAAAGCGCTCACTGACTAAAACGAGGAGCTGACTCACACCCGATAGTCCACCACTATATAACGCTGCTGGTTGAATAAACAGTTTAAATCCGACCGCATACACAACGGCACCAATGATAACTGCTAAAAACTGATACATTCGACTTTGTCGATCAAAATAATTTAATACAGACATTTTCTTTTACTCCTCGAACTTCCACATCTTTCTTATTACTGCTGATTGGCAGCTTGCTGTCGCTCTACTCGCAAGGCTTTCACTTTTTTCCGTAACGCACGCCAACGCATTATCCGTGTAAATTTCATTGTATGTAAAATCACAATTAATCCCGGTAAAGCAAATACCATACCGACAAAACCAAATAGTGTACTACCGACATATAAGGCAAGTAAAATTAAAATATCATTCACTTTAATTGCTCGTCCGTAGACTTTTGGTTGAATAAAATTCGATTCAAACTGCACATAAATTAATAATGTGACAATGACTTGCACAAATAACCAAAATGACATTGGTAACGTCACGATGACGACAAAAATGAGGCCTAGCGCTGTTCCAAAAATTGGGATAACTTGTAACAGATTAATCACAATGGCTAATGGAATCGCATTTGGCACACCAAAGAAGGTTAAAATAATAGCGAACGCTGTTGCACCAATTACAATAATTGTTCCTAAAGCACCTATATAGCTTCGTAATGATTTTCCTAATCCTGCTAAATATTCACGAAGTTGTTTCCGTGAGCGGACAGGGAAAATATTTAAGAACGAATCAACGAGATTATGATAATCGACTAGCATATAGAGACTAATGATAATTGTTAATAACGTTGTCAATAAAATATTGACTGTTGATGAAAGATAGTTGACACCATCAGAAACAATCCAGGTTTGAATTGAAGCAAGGAGTTCATTATAGTTTTTAACAATCCAATTTGTTGCCTCAGAAACGATATCAATCTGCCATTCCGTTGAAATCCAGGTCACAAATTGTGTACCAGATTCACCCAATGCCACTAATTGTTTAATAATCAGCGGTGCGATATTGAAAAAGGCAAAGAAAATAATACCCGCAACTAAGATAACAACAATGAGTGCCGATAACGCTCGGAGCTTCCCACGAAATACTTTCTTTTGAATCACTGTCACTAATGGATTAAAAAGAAAAGCAATAATAAAACCGCCCACAAATGGTGTTGCTACTTGTTGAATGGAACTGAAAACAGCTCGTAAAGCTTCAAATGAATACACCCCCATCAAAATAGCAACTAGAATAACTAGCATATTAATGACTCGCCAATTCGGCCGATTTTTTAAATATTTTTCAAAAAATTTATTCATAGGTACATCCCCCTAACTTTCAAATGTTAGACTCTAAAACTGTAAACTCTGTTGAGCTTGGAAAAAATAAAGTTCTCCGCGGATTGTTTTGCCTGAATCAGCAAAAATTTTCCGTGCTGCTGCTAAATATGTTGTCATTTGTAATTGATAACGTTCACGTAATTGTACCTGTGTTTGTTGATCGAATTGACCAACATAATCTGTCTTATAATCAACAATAATGATTTCCGTCTCAAGATGATAAATCGCATCAAAAATTCCTCGTAAAATGACTGCTTGATCTGGCTCTTCCCAGTTTGGATAAACATCCGTCGTCTGTTGGAACATCGTAAAAGGTAATTCTCGTTGGATAAATTCAGCTTGTTGAAACTGTTTTCCTAACTTTGTCCTCAGAAATTGCACCAACCAGTCACTTTCCAAAAATGCTTGATGGATTGTTAAACGTTTTTCAGTTGCTAAGTATGTCTGAATATCTTGTTCAGTTGCAACTGTCTGTGGTAAATATTGCATAGCTGCATGATATGCATTTCCCCGTTGGAGTGCGTGCTCCTGCTTGGATTCAGCCATAAAATTTGGTAATGGTAACACTGCTGACATTGGTGAATGACCACGGCCAGGCTGCAATGAATACGTTGTGGCCTCTTGCTGTGCTTGTACTTGAGCAAAACGCTTTAAATCACTAATTGAAACTTGTGCATAATGTCTTGTTGCTTCTGGGTTTGGATAAGAAAATGACAAAGATTTTTCAACAAGTGGTACAAGTTCACCGTCTAGTAACCGTGCTTGCTGAATTGCTTCAGCAAAGTGGGCTGTATCCCGACGACTTTCGATTGTTTGGCTAAAACTCTCTTCATAATAATTCACTTGTAAGGCCAGTGGTGCTTGGGTAATAAGCGTTGGTGCGACTGGAAACTGACTTTGAAAAGGGCTGAGACTTTGATGACGAATTACCGCTTGCCATATCCAATCAAAATACGATTTGGCACTTTGTCGAACTTCTTGACTCAATAGTTGCTGCCCTTGACTTAAAACTACACTTCCACGTTCTAGCAATTTCTCTCGTTCTTTTCCTTGTGCAACCAAAATCAACTTCTCTTTCGCACGCGTAAGCGCAACATACAAAATTCGTAATTCTTCAGCAAGTTGTGCTTGTCCAATTGCTTCACCAATGTATACATGCATCAATGAATTCACACTGTAATTCCGCTCGATGTTGACGTAGCGTAAACTTGCTCCGTGTTCTTTATCTAGCACTAATGTTTGATGCAAATCTCGTTCATTAAATTGCTTTTCGAGCTCAGCAACTATTACTACTGGAAATTCTAAGCCTTTTGATTTGTGAATTGTCATTAATTGCACAACGTTCTCTTGTTCGGCAATTGAACGTGAATTTGTAAAATCTTGATTTTGTTTCTGCATTGCAACGATAAAACGATTAAATTTAAACAGTCCGCGGAAGCCGATGGTTTCGTATGTTCGTGCCTTGTCAATCAAAGCATCAATATTTGCTTGGCGATGAATCCCATTCGGTAACCCACCAACAAAATCATAATACCCTGTTTCGAGTAAAACTCGTTCTATCCACTCAACAAGTGAGCGTTGTTTCGCCATTATCCGCCAACGTTGTTCATATATTTTCGCTTGTTGGAGTTTTTGCGAAAGTATCAAGTCACCATCCTGTTCGGTAAACTGCTGAACGGCTTCACAAAATGATTTACCCTCTGCACGTAATCGAACTGTTAACAATTCATTTTCATCTAAACCTATAATTGGACTTCGTAACCAACTCGCATATTCAATATCATCATATGGATTATCGATAATCCGTAGAATTGCGAGTAAGTTACGAATTTCACTAGCATCAAAATAGCCACCTTGTTCCTGGGCGACGTATGGAATTTGTGATTCTTTTAAAAGTTCACTCACTCGCTCAAACAAATCAGAGCGGCTACGAAAGAGCATCGCAATATCAGCATAGCGAATCGGTCGACTTCCAGCTGCTGTCGTTATCAGTGTCTCACTCGCAATTAATTTTTGAATCCGTTGCACAAGATACTGTGCTTGATTCTCAATTTTATCTTCACCATCTGGCAAAGCTAAGCAATCGAGTTCAACTTGCATGTGTTCATGCTCAGGATAAGCTGCACCTGCATATAATTTCGCCTGTTCATCGTAGGCAATTTCTGCAAATTCACGATCCATAATTTGCTCAAAAACAAAGTTAATAAAATCGATTACTTGTTCACGACTTCGGAAATTTTGATTTAAATCAATCCGAACCCCCGCTTGTTGGTCACTCGCATACAATTGATATTTTTGCTGAAAGAGCGTTGGATCTGCTGAACGGAAGCGGTAAATTGATTGTTTCACATCACCAACCATAAAAATATTATTACCTCGGCTACAAAAACGTACAATTGTTTCTTGCACTTCATTTGTATCCTGATACTCATCAACCAATAATTCTTGAATTCGCTGTTGGTATTCGCTGGCAATTGTTGATTCTTGTTGTAATAATATGAGGGTTTTTCGTTCTAAGTCACTAAAATCAACAATGTTTCTTTGTCTTTTCAATCTCGAAAAATTGTCTTCATACGCCTCACTCAGTAAAAAAAGCTGCTGCACTTGTTGCTGTATGTCCCCAAATTGTTCAGATAAAGTTTTGGCAGATACGTGGTATTTTGTTTGGATACTTTCCCACTGCTTTTTAAGCGTATCCAGTGATTGCTTGATCAACGGTGCTGCTTTCGGTGGCCAACGATCAACTTCAATTTTGCATAAACCATCACTAAATTGTTGCCAATTTCCTTTTTTTAAGACTTGTGCATGATTAGCAAACGCTGCACGATATGTTTCGACAATCCGTTGCACTTTTTCAGCATTTTTTTCAGTTAAATCCTGTTCTGCTAACGCCTTTACAAGTATTTGTTCCCATTGCTCAAACTGTTTAGTCAAGCGACTTTGCACCATTTTCCCAACCGGTGTCGCTAAAAAATCGGTTTGAATCGTATAATTTGCGAGTGCTTGTTGCTCCCATGCCTGCGGATTGACTAATGAATGTTTAAAATTTGTTATTTGGTAAATCAAACTTTGTACAGCATCATCCCCACGATCATTACTATATGCTTCGATGAATGTCACAAATTCTGAACTATTTTCAGTATAAAATTGTTCAAGTGTTGTTTCCATTGCTTCTACTTTTAGTAAAGCTAATTCAAATTCATCACCAATCCGAAACTGTGGGTCCAGATCAATTGCATAATAATATTGCCGGAGTAATTGAATACAAAAAGCATGAAATGTTGAAATTTGCGCCTGATTTAATAACTGCAACTGTTGTTGTAGATAGAGTGCTTGTTCGCCGCGACTCACACTCACTTCGCGCTCGAGTCGATTCCGAATTCGTAGTCGCATTTCTGCTGCCGCTGCGTTAGTAAAAGTCAAAACAATTAACTCATCGATTTGACAATGACGCTGTAAAATTTTCTGAATAATGCGCTCAACAAGCACTGCTGTCTTCCCACTTCCAGCAGCTGCAGCAACGAGGATATTCGTCTGCTGTTGATCAATCGCTTGTTGTTGGGCTAGTGTAAACTTCATGATTATTCCTCCTCGCTCATACTCGCTAAAACGTCACGCTTATGTTGTGTCGTTGCATAACATCCAGGGTTTTCAGGTAACTGCTGATCAAACTGACACAATGAACGATATGGGCAATAGCCACATGGGAGTTGTTTAATTCCTTTTGGTTCAATTGGTACTTCACCAGCAACAATTTTCTCCGCACTCTCAATCAATTTTTCATTAGTAAATGTTGTTAGACTGACAAGCTCTTTTTTCGATAACACGGTGCTATTTTGATAAAAACCAGATTTCCCTTTGCGAATTCCTCTTATGTATGCTGTTTTCCCATTTACAATAAAGGTATCGTCCATCTGAGCAATGATTGTCTCATCCGCTAAAGCATAGCCCATCAATTGTTGTTGTGGTGTTCCTGTTTGCAAACTGACTTCATTTTGTTCAATTCTGACTTTTTTATTTTGAATTGTAAAATAGAACATTCCTGCTGCTTGGGCTTCCGGTAAAATATCGTGTGTTGCAACATCTAAATACATCGGCATCTGTAGTGAGAGACCATGATAAATTTCATCAAAATCAATACTTTTATCTGTTGATTTATAGTCAATAATACGTACATATGTGCCCGTAGCAGTTTCAAGTGTATCAATGCGATCAATTTTCCCTCGTAAACTTAACGTGTAATCCGGAGCAATTGGATATTGCCTTGCCGCATAGGCACTTTGTTTCTGCCCAAAGCTCACCTCAGCAAATCGTAATTGAAACTGTGAATGCTGATCAATTTGCACAAGGCGTTCAATACTTACAATCACATTTTGTTGGAGTTTGTGTAACAGATAACGACTTCTTGCCGTTTCATAAAAAGCATTATACGTTAAATATGGTTCGAGTTGCTGTATTGCCTGATGCGTTAATGCAATGATTTCATCTCGTGTTAGATCAGCAAATCGCTGCTTGTTGGCAAATAAATGTAAGGATATTAACTCTAAACAATGATGGTATAAATTACCAATTTGTAAAAAAGCAATTTCATAATCATTTGGTTGTTCTAAGTGCAACATATACTGTGCATAAAATCGATATGGACACCGATTATACGTTTCAATTCGGGTTGCTGTTCCACTAATTTTTTTCTCAAAGCACTGATCCAGTAATTTTTTTTCAACCGTGACAGCAGAATTTCGATAATTAAGTGAACGTTGCACAAAGTAGGACTGTTCATGATGTTGCATGAGCCAATTATATGTCGCTTGCCACTGTTCAGCTAACTGTTCACCTTGTAGCGCCTGTTGTAAATGATGGTGTAAATACCGATAACTTGCCTGCGCTGTCAGTGCATATGGTTGTAAAATTTGGCCTAATTCTTGCGGATAAAGTTGTGGCGTTATCGCAAATTGTTCGCAAATTTGTTGGAGAATTCGGGCCGGATACATCTCACTTTCACCATTTTCACCATCTGCTAACACATAACTCAAAGTAATGCTCTGGCGTGCACTTGTTGCCACCATATAGAAATTCAGTGCTTGCGATGCAATTGATTCCGACACATTTGGTGCTAATTGGATTGCGGCATCTTTAAAGTATTGCCGATCCTGTTCAGTTAATAGGCCCACAGCCGGTGCTGTAAAAGGAACAACACCCTCATTAATTCCTAAAATAAAGGCATGTTCGATTCCCATCCCTTGATGATTTTTTGCCATCTGAAAGCGAGCACGTTCAAAATCACCAACTAGCACTTGATCTAGTGCCGGTGGTGCAATCTGAAATTGAAGTTGTTCCAATCCTGTTTCAAGAATTGTAACATAATCTGCTAGGCTTACTTCTTGGCTACCAGCAACTGTGACTAATTCTTCAAATACTTGGATAAGTTGTTGCCAAACTTGTTGATTTTGTTTTGCTTGGATGACATCACCACGTTGTTCAGCATCCGTGATTTGTTGTGTAAGTTGCTTTGGTACATCGAGTCCTGTGACTAGAAAGTCAAAGATAGCTTGACTATATTCAGCAACTGTTTTAGCTTTTTTGAATGCTTGCTCCAACTGGTGTAACGGCTCCGTAATCTGTGTTTTCATTGCTCGTAACCATGCTGTCATTTCTACTTCAGCTTTTGTCAGTGGCCGTTGGAGATGTTCAATCGTTTCAAATTCGCGATACTCCCATTCAACTTGATCAATCCAGTGCTTGCGGCCGAATTTCCCACGCTTCAAACAGTAGCGTTCAAAAACAGCTAGTTCTTGACTATAGACGGATTCATCTTGTTGTTCCCAATTAAAAAATCCAGCTTTTAATGTCCGAAACAACTCTTCATATTGCCAATTGTTCTTAATTGTTCCCAAGCTTCCTATTATTGTTTCTAACACGGGATGAAAATGCATTGATGTTTTTTCATCCAAGAAAAACGGAATATCATATAACGGAAAAATACGTTTTATCAAATGAAAATAGGCATCTTTTTGGGACACATACACAGCAATTTCATGGTATTGACTTCCTTGCAAAATACGCTGCCGTACTTTTTGGGCAAGTGCTTCAACTTCACGAAGTCGATTCATCGCGCCAATGACCTGAATTTCATCATGATGAACACGGTGTGGCATCGCTACACTGTCTGGTGCCGCCAACCACTTCTCAAGATACTGCAAACTCATTTTTTGGCTTCGCATAAAGTCAGTAGGATTGAGCCAAACTTCTTCGACTTCTGCTTGAGCAAAAGCTTGGGTCGTAAATTGGCGAAATTGCCAATATGTTCTCCCACTAATAAAAAAAGTTTGACTCTGCTCATATTCAGAGCTCTGGTATGGACGATCAACAGTCAATACGAGTGTTGTCTGTTTGACAATGACACTCAATGCTTGTAAAAAGTTTTGTTCAAGTTTATTAAAACTATGAAAGCCATCAATCACAATTGTTGCTTGTGACAATCCAAGTTCGGTCACCAATTTTTGATCTGATAACAGTTCTGTTGCCATTGCCAGTTGCTGTGCTGGTGTCCAAAGTCCTTGTTCAGCAATTTTTTGTGCAACTTCTTGTTGAATTAACGCTAAATCTGCCAACTTATTTTGAAAAGCAACGTTATCACTTTGATCACTTACTTGTTGATACGCTTCTGTATGAATTTGCCAGTTTTGAAATTCATGTAAACTTTCTCGGACATAATTCGCAAAGCCAGGTTGCTTCACAACACTCTGGTACACTTTTAATTGTTTCTGTTGTTCTAAAAGCACTTGTCGGATAATCATTTGCAACCCTAAATCACTAATTGGCTGCATATTTGCTGCCTGTTGCTGCTGCCATGCTGTGAGAATCAGACTGACAATGTTTTTAAAACTATAGCTGAAAATATTACTCGCAATTTGATTAGGAAAGCGGCGTAATAATTGCCACTCTGCTTGAAAACTCATTTGATCAGGTACAAGATAAAAAAATTGTTCTTTTCCCAAGCTTTGTTGTGCTTGCTTGACAAACTGTTGCATCACATATTCGCTTTTACCGACACCACTCCGACCAATTACATATTGAAAACGCATTTTTCAGCCCCCGTTTCTTGATTAGTTCTGCTTTTGATCCCAATAACTTTGAATTTTTTTGACAATAAATGTTGTACCAAAAATAACAACCAGCGCACCGACCAAGATAAACGGGTTGTCAAACATTTTCATGATCCCAGTACCCAAAAACGTGGCCATCAAAATCATAATTGCCTCACCACAGACAAGACCAAGAAAATACGTTTTATGATCAATATTTGATAATCCAGCAGCAATCGTCACTGGCACTGGAGATACGATTAAAATCAATGGACCATACAACATCGTGACGTAGGTAAATCCGCGCGCCTCAACTTTTTCCATGATTTCTCGAATTGATTCACTCATCTTAAATCGATTAATGAGTTTCCACAAATATTTTCCGACACTATAGCGAAATAAAATAAAAAACGAATATGTTCCTAGTACAATCCCTATGAGTGAAACAAGAAAGCCAATCAGTGGGCCAAAAACAACTGTATTCATTGCAACAATAATCATTGTTGGAATAAAAAAGAGATATACTTGTACAAATGAAATTCCAATGCCAATCAGTGGTACTAGTAATGGATATTGATGGTTAAATTGTGTTAAAAATGTTTGAAATTGCTCGAAGAATATTTGTAATTGATCAATGATATCCATCTCACGACCACCTTTCTTTTTTTTTATATCTTTCTTAGTATATCAGGTATTTCCTGACTTTTCTGTAAAATTAAGTTGATAACAGTGAAAAAAAGCGTAACTCCCGAAAATCGGAAAGTTACGCTTTTTAAATTAACGAATACGTAATTCAGTTTCTTTATCAAAGAAGTGTGCTTTGTTCATGTCAAATGCTAATGTTACTTCTTTCCCCATCTCCATTGTTTCACGAGCTGGAACAACAGCAGTAATTGAAGCTTCTCCTAACATTGTATGGATAATATAATCAGGTCCAAGTAATTCCGCAACATTGATTGTTGATTTAAATGTTGCATCAGCGAATGTTTCTAAGAATAATGGTTCCCCACCAATTCCCTCAGGACGAATTCCTAAAACAACATCTTTTCCTTCATAACCACCTTTTTCTAAGGCAGCATATTTTCCACCAGGAATCCCAAATTCTTTACCAGCAACAACAAATTTTCCATTTTTGATTGTTCCATTGATAAAGTTCATTGTTGGTGACCCGATGAATCCGGCAACGAATAAATTTTCTGGCATATCATAGATTTCTTTTGGTGTATCAATTTGTTGAACAACACCGTCTTTCATAACAACGATACGATCTGCCATTGTCATCGCTTCTGTTTGATCATGCGTTACATAAATAGTTGTTGCACCAACATTTTTATGTAATTTAATGATTTCAGCACGCATGTGTCCACGTAATTTTGCATCTAAGTTTGATAATGGCTCATCCATTAAGAATACTTTTGGATGACGAACAACTGCACGTCCTAAAGCAACACGCTGACGTTGTCCACCTGATAATGCTTTTGGTTTACGATCTAATAAGTGATCTAAACCTAACATTTTCGCCGCATCTGTTACCTTTTTATCGATTTCAGCTTTATCGACTTTACGTAATTTTAAACCGAATGCCATATTATCATATACACTCATGTGCGGATATAAAGCATATGATTGGAATACCATCGCGATGTCACGATCTTTTGGTTGCACATCATTGACTAAACGCTCATCGATATAAAATTCACCTTTTGAAATGTCTTCTAATCCTGCAATCATTCGCAATGTTGTTGATTTCCCACATCCTGAAGGTCCAACGAACACGATAAATTCTCCATGTTCAATATCAATATTAAAATCTTTCACGGCTTCGAACCCGTTATCATAAATTTTGAAAATGTTCTTAAGTTGCATTGTTGCCATAAGTAGATACCCCTTTTATCTTTTCTTTTTCGTATATTTCAGCTTTATTGCTTGCTGACACTTTTGATTATACGTTCAAGGAAAGCGTTTGCATATGTGCAAGTTGCACAATTATCGAAAAAATTTGTGCTTTTCTCATCTTTTTCTTCTAATTATAAAAAATGACAACATTTACGGCGCGCGCTTCATGCTGTCATTTCCAAAGTATTCGTTATTCTAGTTCACCTGTCCAGGCCATTGTACCACCGAGCACATCAGTCACTCGATAGCCTTGTAACATTAATTGCTCAACAACTAACGCACTCCTCCCACCAGCTTGGCAGACAATATAATATTCCGTATCCTTATTCAATAAATTACTTGCTTGTTGGATTGCAATACCGACAGGGATATTTTTTGCAGTCGGAATATGACCAAAGGCATATTCATTTGGTTCACGAACATCGATTAATTCGACCGTTCCAATCAGTTGAGTAAGTTGTGCCATCGTTATTTGCTTCATAATTGTTCTCCTTTATCTTTGCTTACTTAGTTAGTGAAAATTTTTTGGTGCAGCATGGATGCCACCTTTTAAATTCACCACTTGATACTCGTGCTTTTGTAAAAATTTTGCAGCTTGTGCTGAACGCATACCACTGGCACACATCACGACAATTGGGCGTGTTTGATCAAGCGTTGCTAACTGTGTTGCCAAGGTATCCAAGGGAATATTTCTGAACTTTGCTAAATGTCCACTTGTAAATTCTTGCTTCGTTCGTACATCAATTCTTTGATAATTTTGATATGTTTCATCCACCATCAATTGTTCAAAGCTAATTGCGGCTATTGATTGCTGACGTTTGATTTGCCAAAAAACAAGACCAATGATAATAATTGTTAATCCAATTAAAAGTTCCATCTATTCCAACTCCTTATACCCTATAGGGTATATTGTTTTTGGTTTTTCCGCAAGAGTTTTTCATAAAAAAAATGCTAAATAGCATTTTTTAATGTGTTAAGTTGATGGTAGCATATAGCATCATTGCCCCATAGAACGTGCGAACATCAACACCAGTTACCTGTAAGAGTTTTTCAATTCGATAATTTAACGTATTTCGATGGACGTATAAATGTTTAGCAGCTTTTGATAAATTTAAGTTCGTTGCGCAAATTGCTCGAATCGTTTCTCGATGTTCCGGTGTTAACTGCTTTCGCAGTGGTTGCAATAAATGACTAATCGCCTCACTATTGATCATCAGCCCCATACTATCTACAATAACTTGTTCGAAATGAAGGATGGCCTGGTGATTTCCTTGCGCAATTTGGATGATTTGTTGTTGTCGCTCCCAACTTGAAACCTCAAATTCTGGTTTACCAACAATAATACTCATTGCCGTCATAAAATCTTGCTCTAACATCGAGGCAATCGCTCGCCAATCTGCTTGTTCATTGGGATAACCTAATGTTACCACTTCTAAACATGCTGTCGTTGTCGTCATATGATGCAGTTGTATTGCATGAGCCTCAAGATAAGAAGCAACAACCTCTAGACATGTTTCCCATTCAATTGGATGCTTACTAATTAAAAATATCGGTTGAAAAAACATCGCTTATCACCACTTTCAAAACTATTCTGCTAAAGCAATGATTGCTGAACTAAATGGTGGCAATACTGCTTTTCCTCCTGTTATTGTACCATAGATAGCGGTTGCATTGACGTCATCAATGCGAACTTCTTGTGAATTTTTACTCAAGTTATGAATAACTTGTATCTTACCGTCTGAATTTTCAAGCTTGTAATTTACTAATTTACTTTTACTTGTTGTTTCAATAACGTCAACTTTTCCCGTCACTAACTGTGAATGCGTTGCACGCAATTTAATCATCGTCCGATAATGATTATACAGTGAGGCTGGGTTTTCTTGCTGCTCTGCTACACTCGCAATATTTTGATTCAACTTCACCACTTCCCAAGTTGTTTCACCACCCAATCCATCTGCTTGCCAAGGAAAAGGTTCACGAATTCGTTCATCCGGTTTGACTCCTAGCATCCCTAGTTCCTCTCCATAGTATAAATAACTTGTTCCCGGCAAAGTGAGCAATAAACTCGCAGCTAACCGTGCCCGCTCTTGATCTTGAAAAACCGCACTCATTACACGCGATTGATCGTGATTCGTTAAAAATTGAGTCATCATTGCTTCTGGATTTACTGCTTGGAAGCGTGTCATATTTTCAACATATTGCTGAATATAGCCAGTCTCTCCTCGATTTACTGCTTTAATCATGGCTTCTGCTAAATCAAATTGAAAAAGAGCATCATTCCCCGCATAATAGGGAGCCATTGCGCTTGTGTTTAACCAGACTTCCGATACAAAGTAAACATTGGGATTTATCTGTTGTGCCGCGCGCTTCAATTGTTGAAGTACCTCAACTGCTTGTTGCGTTGGATCTTCAATCACTTTTAGTTCCCCCTGATTGTAAAAATGTTTAACTGCATCAAAGCGAAATCCATCAACACCTTTTTTTAGCCAAAACTGCAGAACATTCTGCCACTCTTGTATAACTTGAGGATTATCTAAGTTGAGTTCTGGCATATTCGGACTAAAAAAACCATAATAATGTTCGGTTGCATTTAATTGATGCCATGCACCTACTCGTGGAAAATCAGGATCAGTATTATCATTTAACGCATAATAGTCACGATACTGACTTTCTGGATTCGTTTTCACATCTACAAACCATGGGTGTAAATTGCTTGTATGATTAAAAACCATATCCATCACAATCTTCATATCGCGCTCATGAATTTCAGCGATAAGTTGCTCAAAATCAGCGAGTGTCCCAAACTGCTCATCAATTGCGTAGTAATCTTCAACATCATATTTATGATATGACTGTGAAGGATGTACCGGTGTTAACCAAATCCCATTTACCCCTAATTCCTCAAGGTAGTCTAATTTTTCAATAATTCCTTGGATATCTCCGACACCATCATTATTACTATCAGCAAAAGAATAGACAAAAATTTGATACATTGTTCCTACTTCATTTTGCCAATTGCTCATATCCCGTTTTGGTCGTAATAATTCTAATCCCATTAGACTCACAGCAACGGCAATCAGACTAACTACCATGATACTCCCGACTCTCTTCCAATTCATTTTCATAACTTTCCCCTTTTTGATGACGTTTTCCTCTTCAGTATACGCAATCTATTTTTAAACAACAATTGTTTCGGCATTGTTAACGATAACAAAAAGTGATGATTAGCCTGGATTCCTGCTTATCATCACTTTCAAGATTAATGCTGTTCTTTTAATAACGGTGCTAAATATTGGCCTGTATATGAAGTTGGTACCTCACTGACAACTTCTGGTGTTCCCGTTGCAACAACTTCGCCACCTTCATCACCACCTTCTGGACCAAGATCAATAAGATAATCAGCAACTTTAATGACCTCAAGATTATGTTCAATCACTAAAACACTATCGCCATTATCAACAATTCGTTGTAACACGCGAATTAATTGGGCAACATCATCTATATGTAGTCCTGTTGTTGGTTCATCTAAAATATATAATGTTTTTCCGGTCGGGCGCTTATGCAGTTCGCTCGCCAATTTAACTCGCTGTGCTTCTCCACCTGATAATGTCGTTGCTGCCTGCCCAAGCTTGACATAACCAAGGCCAACATCAACAATTGTTTGTAGCTTACGGATAATTTTGGGAATATTATTGAAAAATTCAACTGCATCTTCAATTGTCATCTCTAAAACATCATAGATATTTTTACCTTTATAGTGAACCGTCAACGTTTCCGCATTATACCGTTTACCATGACAAATTTCACATGGTACGTACACATCCGGTAAAAAGTGCATTTCAATTTTGATAATTCCATCACCTTGGCAAGCCTCACATCGACCACCTTTGACATTAAATGAGAAGCGTCCTTTTTTATATCCACGTAATTTTGCTTCATTTGTTTGGGCAAATAAGTCCCGAATATCATCAAAGACTCCAGTATAGGTTGCAGGATTTGATCGTGGTGTCCGACCAATCGGTGATTGATCAATATCAATAATTTTATCAATATGCTCAATACCGTCTAAACCATCAAATTTCCCTGGTCGTTCCTTACTCTTATTCACACTTTGTGCCAAAGCACGATATAAAATATCGTGGACAAATGTTGATTTCCCACTTCCTGAAACACCTGTCACACAAGTAAATGTTCCTAAAGGGATATCGACTGTTATCCCTTTCAGATTATTTTCATGTGCATTTCTTACGTGTAAAAACTTGCCATTCCCTTCACGTCTTGTCTCTGGCACTGGAATAAATTTTTGACCTGATAAGTATTGACCCGTAATTGAATTGGGATTCGCCATTACTTCCGCCGGTGTTCCGGCAGCAACAATTTCACCACCATGGATTCCAGCACGAGGCCCAACATCAATTAAATAATCAGCTGCTCGCATCGTATCTTCATCATGCTCAACAACAAGAATGCTGTTACCTAAATCTCGCATGCCTTGCAATGTTGCAATTAAGCGATCATTGTCCCGTTGATGCAAGCCAATTGATGGTTCATCTAAGACGTAGGTTACTCCCGTTAATCGTGACCCGATTTGCGTTGCTAAACGGATTCGTTGTGCTTCACCACCTGATAACGTTCCTGCCATCCGGTTTAAGTTCAAGTAACCAATTCCGACATTTTGTAAAAAACTTAAACGATCCCGAATTTCTTTTAAAACTAAATGCGCGATTTGTTGTTGTGTTGGTGTTAAAGTAACCGTATCAAAAAACTCAAGAGCATCCCGGACTGATAAAGCTGTTGTTTGCGCAATATTTTTATGGTCGACTTGAACGGCTAATGCCTTTTCATTCAGGCGATTTCCATGACAACTTGGGCATAATTGTTCACTCATATATTGGTGAATTTGATCACGCATAAAGCTACTCGATGTTTCCCGATATCGTCTTTCTAAGTTATTGATAATTCCTTCAAATGTTCCTTGGCGTTGATGAACTTGACCACTTTCAGTTTGGAATGTAAACTCTAACATTTTTTGACTACCATATAAAATGAGTTCACGTTCTTTTTTAGTAAAGTCTTTCAATGGTTTTTGAATATCTAATCCGGCTTCTTTTGCTGCCGTCATCATCATTGAATAGTAAATTGAATCAACTGCCCACCCAGAAATACCTAATAGTAATCCTTCCGCTAATGAACGATTCGGATCTTTAATCACAAGTGTTGGATCAATTTCCATTTTCGTTCCGAGTCCATTACATTCGGCACATGCACCAAAAGGAGCATTAAAAGAAAACAGTCTTGGTTCTAATTCACCAACGCTAAAATCACAGTACGGACATGAAAAATGTTCACTGAAAAGAATTTCTTCCGCTTCACCATCAACAAGAGCAATTGCTCGGCCATTTGCGAGTTTTGTCGCTATTTCTAAAGAATCATGTACCCGACTTTGACTATCAGCTTTTAATGCAATCCGATCGACAATTACTTCAATTGAGTGTTTTTTATTTTTTTCTAAGCTGATTTCTTCTTCAAGTAGTTGTATGTCACCGTCAATCCGAACTCGAACATACCCATCTTTGCGTAATTGTTCGAGTACTTTCGCATGAGTACCTTTCTGACCTTCGATAACTGGTGCTAAAATTTGCATTTTCGTTCGCTCAGGGAATGCTAGTAATCGTTCCGTCATTTGCTGAATTGTTTGCGATTCAATTGGAATATGATGGTTAGGACAATACGGTGTTCCTATTCGAGCATATAATAGTCGTAAATAATCATAAATTTCAGTCATTGTCCCGACTGTTGAACGTGGATTGCGACTTGTTGTTTTTTGATCGATTGATATCGCAGGTGATAAACCTTCAATTGTATCAACATCAGGTTTTTCCATATTACCTAAAAATTGTCTTGCATACGCCGATAATGATTCGACATACCGTCTTTGACCTTCGGCATAAATTGTGTCAAAAGCCAACGATGTTTTTCCACTTCCTGACAACCCCGTCATAATTACGAGTTGGTTTTTAGGGATATCGATATCAATATTTTTTAGATTATTTTCTCGTGCACCTTTAACACGAATAAATTTTTGTTCCATACCACTCACCTCATCTATTTATCTACTCTGAGTATATCATGAAATGTCATTTTGACAAGTGATTCCCGAGTGTTTTTCTACCTTTCTGTTATTATAGCAAAAGTCAAAAAAAAAA
>JTLC01000011.1 GCA_000798955.1 Firmicutes bacterium ZOR0006
AAAAAAAACGATTCCGAAAGGAATCGTTTTTTTCGTCTCGTCAAACAAAAAGTGTGTGTAGTGTCGTTTGTTTGCTTCTGACTTTTGAAAGAAAAAAGCTCCGGTTGGAGCTTTTTCGCGAGGAGCAACCGCTAAAGATTAACGGTTGTAGAATTCTACGATTAATTGCTCATCGATTTGTTGGTTTAACTCAGAACGCTCTGGTAAACGAACAAATGTTCCAGCCATTGTGTTAGTATCGAATGATACGAACTCAACAGTTGATACAGTTGCTTCTAAAGCTTCAGTGATAGCAGCTAATTTAACTGACTTTTCACGAACTGAGATAGTTTGTCCTGGTTTTACGATAACTGAAGGAATGTCAGTACGACGTCCATCAAGTACGATGTGTCCGTGGTTTACTAATTGACGAGCTGCACGACGAGTGCGAGCTAATCCCATACGGTAAACAAGGTTATCTAAACGGCACTCTAATAAGATTAAGAAGTTTTCACCGTGTTTCCCTTGTGCTTTACCTGCACGATCAAATAACGTACGGAATTGACGTTCATTTAATCCATACATGTAACGTACAGTTTGTTTCATTTGTAATTGTTTTCCGTACTCTGATAATTTCGTACGGCGTTTTCCGTGTTGTCCTGGTGCGTAAGGACGTTTGTTTAATTCCTTACCTGTTTCTGATAATGAGATTCCTAAACGACGTGATAAACGCCAGCTTGGTCCTGTGTAACGAGCCATAATAGTTCGTCCTCCTACTGTATTGTTTTTGGCATAAAACAATTCCAGCTACCATAAGCAAAAAAGATGTGTAACCATGAAGTTGTTCCCGTACTTGGCAGCTCAAATACGATACTTAACACCTCTACAGGTGGCCCAAATCCTAGAAGATTATGATAGATGCTGCTATTTCATGCACGCTCTATTCTACACAATTTGGAAATTAAAAGCAATTGCTTTAATTTAATATTAACAGATAGTATTTTATAGTAAAATTTGTTATGATAAAAATATCAAAAGAAATTTACATCATTTTCACCAAAAAGTGGTGTTTCAATACTAAAATTAAAATAACCCGGGGGGATTATTGCACATGACTTTTTTACAACAAACACTTGATGCAGCACTAACACAAAAAATGCTAATTGTAGGGTTAGGGATTATGCTGACGATTATCTTTATTGTTGTTTTTATTTGGATAACGACGACACAGGCAAAGAAGGCAAAATATCGTCGACAAATTGAGGTGCTTGAGAACGAAAAACAACGGCTATTACATATGGATGTCGATCCTGCATTGAGCCAATTACGCAAACTTGAAACGGAACAAGCACTCGCAAATTTTAATAATTGGCGTGAAGAGTGGCAACTCATGAAACATGACTTAAAGTCGCAAGTTTCAGAGCAGCTGAATAGTATTGAGGAAGCGATGAAGAAACGTCGCTATCGCGAAGCAGATGAGTTAATTACTGAAGCAAAGCAACTTTTTGCACATGAAGAACAGGCTATTGAGCAATTGATAGCGAAAATTAAACAGTTAATTCACAATGTGGAAAAATACCGTGAACGAGTGTTCGAGTTAAAAAATTTTAGTTTGCAGTTAAAAAAAACCTATGCAACAAATGGGAATTTACTGGCGAATTATGAGCAGAAGTTAAATGATTTATTTCAGCAAGCAACGGAAGCTGAGCACCAGATGAATGCCGTTGTCCAAGAGGCGGATTTAGACGAAGTTGAAAAAGCATTTTCAAACTTTTCAACAATTTTAATGACGATTCATGATGTGCTCACGCAGTTACCGAAACAACATGTAGTCTATCAAAATATGGTGACACGGATTGAAGAAGTAAGTGTATTGCAACAAAAGTTAGAAAAACAAGGTTTCACATTACAAGGCTTACAACTTGCTGAAAAACACGAACGATTTACGATGGAAATGCAACAAATTTCGCAACTCCTTAATGATTTTTCGCTATCAGAAGTTGAACCGTTGTTGAAAACGTTGAAAACTGAAGTTGATCAGACGTTCACTGTGCTGACAAAAGAGCAACGAGCACGTGAAAAAGTTGAAAAACAAATGCAAACATTAAGAGTGACATTGAAAGATGTGTATAAATATTATGATAAAGTTGAACATAACTGGCAACAAATTGCGAGTCGATACCAATTAGTTGACGCTGAAGTGGAGAAATTTGCTGAATTACAACAGCAAGTGCCAAATTTAGAAGCAGAATTTTTATTGATTGATGCAAAATTAACGGAAAAGCAAAGTGCCTATGTCTATTTGTTGAGTGATATTGAAAAACTCTTAGCAACAACACAAGGAATATATGAGCAATTACTCGCAACGCAAACGTACATTGATGCAACAAAAAAAGATGAAAATCATGCACAAAATGAGTTAGAGCAACTTCAAAAAATTATCCATTTGGCTCGTCGGCGTTTAGCGAAGACACGGATTCCCGTTGTTCCAACAAACTATCACCAAAAAATGCAAGAGGCATTAGCAGCGATTGATCTTGTGCAACAACTGCTTCAAAATGAACTTGTTGATATTGAGCAGTTAAATGAGGCGTTGGAGACGGCACAACATTTAACTGCAAAATTATATAAAGAAACGAGTGTCATCGTTAAAACTGTGCATTTAACGGAAAAAGGAATTGTGTATGCGAATCGGTATCGTGGGCTGTCACCGAAGATTGATAATGATCTTATTCAATCAGAACTTCATTTTACAAGTGGTCAGTACACAGCGAGCTTAGAAATTGTATTAAATGTCTTAGAGGCTGTTGAGCCAGGGACATACCATAAATTAGTTGAACTCTATGAAAAGAAACTCCATAGTGACGAAACAACAACAAATTTAGCATAAGGCAACCAATTTTGGTTGTCTTTTCTTTTTTTAGGTGTTAATCTAGGAACTTCACCGGAAAATAATGACTTTTACAATTTTTTTTGCTAGAATTATGGCGATATCGGTCCCAGTTATGGGATGTCATCAAGAAAGTGGTGAAAATGATGATTTATTTAGATTATAGTGCAACAACACCTGTTCATCCGGAAGTCTTGCAAACTTTCAATAAAGTGAATGAAGAATTATTTGCGAATCCAGATTCATTACATAATTTTGGTGGTAAGGTTGCGACATTGCTACAAAAAGCGAAAGAAGCAACGGCAAAATTGCTTCATGTTCAACCACAAGAACTTATTTTTACAAGTGGTGCAACTGAAGCAAATAATTTGGCTATCCGTGGCATTGCCTTTGCGAATCGGCAACGAGGAAATCATATTATTACAACGATGATTGAACACCCATCAGTGTATGATACACTGAAACAGCTTGAACAACATTTTGGCTTTGAAGTAACTTATTTACCTGTTGATCACCTTGGACAAGTTCGTCCGGAAGCAGTAGCGGCAGCGATTCGATCGACGACTATTCTTGTTTCTGTTATGGCAGTGAATAATGAAGTTGGAACTATTCAACCAATCGAAGCAATTGGTAAAATTCTTGGTAATTATCCAAAAATTTATTTCCATGTTGATGCGGTGCAAGCGATAGGGAAACTCCCCTTGAATATCAAACAGGCGCAAATTGATTTGCTTTCATGTTCGGCACATAAAATTTATGGCTTAAAAGGCAGTGGTATACTCTATAAGCGCCAAGGTGTGAATCTATTACCGCTACAAACCGGCGGTTCACAAGAAGAGGGATATCGGGCAGGGACACCAAATGTAGCTGCTAATGTTGCTTTTGCAAAAACATTACGCCTTGCTTTAGATAATCAGTCACAAAAATTGACGAAGGTCCAAGAATTGAATAAATTTCTGCGACTAGCCTTGCAAGAGCAATTACCTGATGTGGTGATTAATTCACCATTATTGGAAGGTTCACCATATATTTTAAATATTTCTTTTCCACCGCTTAGACCTGAAGTCATTGTTCATGGTTTGGATGCTAAAGAAATTTATATTTCTACACGTTCAGCCTGTTCATCAAAAGATACAAAAGCATCGCGAATTTTAACAGCGATGCACTTGCCAGATGCAGTTGTCAGTAGCGGTGTCAGAATTAGTTTAAGTCATGAAACAACACAAGAACAACTTGCAGAATTTGTGAATGAATTAGAGACAGTTGTTGTCCAAATGCGAAAGGTAGTGAAATAATATGGCAGTACAATATGAATATATTTTAATTAGATACGGCGAGTTAACGACAAAAGGGAAAAATCGTAAAGATTTTATCAACTTACTTTTTCAAAATACGAAACAAGCGCTCAAAGCGTTTCCAGAACTTGAATATCGCAAAACGCGTGATCGGATGTACATTGATTTGCATGGTGCCGAGGAAGAACGTGTCATTGCGCGCTTAAAAACAGTTTTTGGAATTCATTCGTTCAGTTTAGCAGTGAAATGTCCAACAGATATGGAGACAATCAAAACAACAGCACTTGAAGTGGCAAAAATGGATGAACGCCCACGGACGTTTAAAGTTGAAACGAAACGCAGTGATAAGACATTCCCACTTAAGAGTATGGAAATTTCGCGTGAAGTTGCAGGTTACGTATTGGCAAATACAACACATTTAAGTGTTGATGTACGGAAGCCGGAATATGTGTTACAAGTTGAAGTTCGTCATGATGCTTCATATTTGATGGGACGAACAGAAAAAGGTGCTGGTGGCTATCCTGTGGGTGTAGCTGGAAAAGGCTTGTTGATGTTGTCAGGTGGAATTGATAGTCCCGTTGCTGGGTATTTAACAATGAAGCGTGGTGTAAAGCTAGAGATGATTCATTTTGCATCACCACCATATACAAGTGAGCAGGCTCAACAAAAAGTATTAGATTTAACGGAAAAGCTAGCGGCATATGCACAACCGATTAAAGTACATACAGTGCCATTCACCCATTTGCAAACAACAATTAATCAATACGTGAAATCAAGCTTAAATATGACAGTAATGCGTCGAATGATGTATCGTGTTGCTGAAGGAGTTGCTCGTAAAAATAATTGTTTGATTTTAACAAATGGTGAGAGCATTGGCCAAGTTGCCTCGCAGACACTTCACAGTATGAATGTGATTAATGAAGCAATTTCAATTCCCGTTATTCGCCCGGTTGCGACAATGGATAAGTTAGAAATTATTGATATTGCGAAAAAAATTGATACTTATGAAATTTCGATTCGTCCATTTGAGGATTGCTGTACGATTTTTACGCCGAAATCACCAGCGACGCGACCAACGTTAGCCGATGTTGAAGCAGAAGAAGCACGTTTTGAGTGGGAGCCACTTGTCCAAAAATGTATTGATGAAACGCAAGCTGTTATGATTCATTATAATCAAGTTGAAACAGATGAATTTGCTGATTTATTCTAATAGCAAGAAAAAGGTGTTATCATAACACCTTTTTTGTATCGAGAACTTAAGTATAAAAGAAATAAAAAGTTAAAAAAATCACAAAATTGGAAGCGCATTCGTTCTGTGTTATGATAGAAACGATATGCAAAAGGAGCAATGGAAAATGAATACAATGGAAACAATTTTTGCAACCCTTGATCAAGAGATTCAAAAAGAAGAGAATTATCTTGTGCAGTTACCGAAAGTTATTGAACAATTGACACTATCGGACTATCAGCAACTACGCCAAGCAGTGAGTATGGCAACAATGAAAGGAATCGACAATTTTCGAAGTGACGTCATTTTACCAGAAGCAGTCGTTTTACTGGTTGTCGCCATCGTGCAGAGTCTTGTGACAAAGGCAAATATGCCAGTCCTTGAATTAGATGCTGGAATTGGTTCGCTGAGTCTAGGACTATTAGAAATTATGCCTGAGTTGCAAATTTCATATATGGAAGGTGAGCCACAATTACAAGCGATTTTTGAGGCAACTGCGAAAAAGCTCAATCAACACGTACAAGCAATTGATCTTGATGAGCAAGTGCAGCCATATGAACTGATTATTCAAAATGTCGATATGGAGACAGCGGCCAAAAATTGGCAACAATTAGCAAGTGAATATGAGGAGCTGCTCCCTCATTTACTAACAGAAGATGGACGATTTGTCTTGATTCTTCCGCAAGTTGTTTTCAACGAAGAAGTGTTTGCGCACCTACGCCAAAAACTTTTCGCAAGTTTCCACCTTCAAGCATATATTCAATTGCCAAATGCCTTTTTTATTGCGGATGACCTTGTAAAAGGAATCTTAGTCCTTGAATCAAAGACTCGTCCACAACAGCACGAACCGATTGTCTTGCAACTCCCTGATCCTCAACATCAGCAACAGTTTGCAAGATCAGTTCGTGACTTACTCATGCTTTTAGCAAAACAAAAATAAAACCTTAAATGGGGAAGAAAAAACTAAGGAGAGAAACATATGAAAATTTTAGCAATTAACGCCGGGAGCTCGTCATTAAAATTTCAATTATTTGCTATGCCTGCTGAAACAGTATTATGTTCAGGAATCGCTGAGCGTATTGGCTTAGAGATGGGAATTTTTACAATCAAATTTAACGGTAAAAAAGAAGTGCTCGAACTGCCTTTAACTGATCATACAGTTGCCGTAAATTTATTACTTGAATCACTTTTAAAACACGAAATTATTGCTGATTTTTCAGAAATTAAGGGGATTGGACACCGCGTGGTTCATGGTGGAGAACTTTTCAAAGATTCAACAATTTTAGATGCTGAAAAAGTCCAAAAAATTGCTGATTTATCGGCGTTAGCACCTTTACACAACCCAGCCCACATTTTAGGAATCAAGGGATTTGATGCAGTCTTACCAGATGTACCAGCAGTAGCTGTCTTTGATACTGCATTCCATCAAACAATGCCGGCAGAAGCATATATGTATGCAACACCGTATGAGTGGTATGCTGACTATGCAGTTCGTAAGTATGGATTCCATGGAACAAGTCATTTATATGTCTCTCATGAAACAGCAAAATTTATTGGGAAAGAAGTTGCAGATTCAAAGGTTATTGTTTGTCACCTTGGGAATGGTGGTTCGCTTTCAGCAGTGTTAAATGGGGAATCAGTAAATACATCAATGGGATTCACACCGTTAGCTGGAATTCCAATGGGAACACGTAGTGGGGATATTGATCCAGCGATTATTCCATATATGATGCAAAAAACTGGTCAAACAGCTGATGAAATTGTAAATGATTTAAATAAAAAATCAGGATTCGCTGGTGTTTCGGGAATTAGTAGTGACGCTCGTGACATTACAAGTGCAGTTGCGAATGGTGACGAAAAAGCGAAGCTTGCTTTAGATATTTATACAAAAAGAATTGCACAAACGATTGCTGCCTATTTAGTTGACCTTGATGGGTGTGATGCAATTGCTTTTACGGCAGGAATTGGTGAAAATTCAGCAATTATTCGTGAAGCAATTTGTAACCGCTTAGGAGCATTAGGTGTAACAATTAATTCAGAAGTAAATAATGCAACACAAGGAAAAGCTGCTGTTATTAGTGAACCAACATCAGCAATTCAAGTAGTAGTTATGCCAACGGATGAAGAAGTCATGATTGCACGCGATGTGATGCGCTTAGCGTTTTAAAAAGAGAGTGTGAGCATGGTGCCATTTATGGCAGCTGAATGACATAACAAAAAAGGAAGCACTACATGACAAAAATATCAAGTAGTGCTTTCGTTTTGTCGAAGTCAGCAATGCGAACCTCGTTTAAAAGAGAGTGTTGAAGCCGTTTTTCAAAAAAGAATTGAAGTGAAAAGTGATGGCGACGAAAATAAGGAAAGGATTGAACATCGAAAAATGATGGATTCAATCCTTTTCGATTTTCAGCCAATCACTAGGCTGAAACATGTTTAAAAAGAGAGTGTTGACCACGGTGTTTGAAAAAAGGAAATTCAGGAAACAGCTGCTTCAGGTGACCAAGTGGTAGTTATGATAAACTTGAAATCAGAAATCAAGAAGTGATCATGACGAGCTTGGCGAAGAAGCAGAAGTGGGAAACATGTTTAAAAGAGAGTGTTGAAGCCGTTTTTCAAAAAAGAATTGAAGTGAAAAAGTGATGGCGACGAAAATAAGGAAAGGATTGAACATCGAAAAATGATGGATTCAATCCTTTTCGATTTTCAGCCAATCACTAGGCTGAAACATGTTTAAAAAGAGAGTGTTGACCACGGTGTTTGAAAAGAATTCAAATGAAAAAGCACAGCTTAAAAAAGAAGCTGTGCTTTTTTGCTTAGCAATAATTATCGTTGAGCGACTAAATCAAATAAGAAAAAATGAGTGTGTTCAGTTGTTGTTAACTCAAATGTATGATCATCACTGATAGCGCTATAAAAACGTGTATCGAGTTGATGTAACGTTTCGGTGTGTGGTGACTGTAAATCACCAATAGTTACTACTAAACCACAATGACGGCCATGTTCTACTTGATACTTCCATGTTGTATGAGGCTCAAGTGTAATTTCGTATAAATGGCAATCAAGTGCAAGTTTAGCTGGCGAACCAGGACCAAGTAACGTTTTTTCGCTAATTTCATCAGTCTCGGCGAGTGGTAAAAGTTCGCTGAAATAATTTTGAAATAAAGGTGTGTCTGTAAGAGTTGGCATTAATTCAGGGTCAAAACCACAAATTAAACCTTGATAATCATCACTATAAGTCAGTGTTTCAAGTGCAAGTGGACTTACTAATTGAATACTTCCTGCCGTTCCTTTTTGTAATATCCCAGCTTCATCACTATAAGTTAGTGTGCCAGAAAATGTGTAATAAAAGTACTCTAATGTTGTATGATCATGTGGAGAATCGAGATATGTAAAAAGTTGATCTGCTTGTTTCCACTGTAACAAACAAAGCAAGTCAAAATAATGATGTGTAGTTGAAGTTGTTGCTTCAGTTTTTGTAATTGTCAGTTCTTTCATTCGATACACCTAGCTTTCATCAATGTTCTGATTTCATCATAACGGTGTTCTTGGAAAAAGGAAAGCAAAAAAATACTGAAAAAGTTTTAAAATAAAAAATAACAAACAAAAGTGAAAGATTACTGAATCAGCAAGCGAGCATGGTATACTAGTGAATAAGTATTATGTTTACAGAGGTGAACGAAGAAAGGAAGTCATGTATGTTTACACCATTGATAGAAAAAATTACACAAGCACAGACAATTATTATTCATCGTCATGTGAATCCAGATCCAGATGCATATGGATCACAAGGAGGTTTAGCACAATTAATTCGTGATAATTTTCCACTGAAAAGAGTATACTGTGTTGGGGAAGCTGAACCAACAATGGCAAACTTGCTGACACCAGACAGCATTGCTGATGAAATTTATCGCGAAGCACTTGTGATTATCACGGATACTGCAAATCGCGAACGAATTGATGATCAACGTTATGCTCAAGGACAAACAGTTATTAAAATTGACCATCATCCAAATGATGATGCATATGGTGATTGGTTATGGGTCGATACAAACGCCTCATCAACATCACAAATGATTTTACGGTTTGCATTGCATATGCAAGAAACGCAACAGTGGCAAATAACAAAAGAGTTTGCTAAGTTAGTCTATGCTGGAATTATTGCGGATACGGGACGATTCATGTACTCGCACGTTGATAAACAATTATTTAATGAAGTCGGAGAAATTATTGAATTAATCGATTTACAAAAATTTTATCAAGAAGCATATTCTCGCACTTTAGCAGATGTACAATTTTCAGGATATATTTCACAAAATATTCAAACCACACCTCATGGCTGTGGATATGTCACGATTACGGATGAAACCTTGAAACAGTTTGATGTGAGTCGTACAAAAGCATCGAGTATGGTGAATATGCTCGCAAACATCGAGGGCATTCATACGTGGGTATTTTTTACTGAAGACATAGAAAATGATAATGTTCGTTGTAGCATCCGTTCAAGAGGACCAATCATTAATGGTGTCGCTAAGCAATTTGGTGGTGGAGGACATCCACTTGCCAGTGGAGCACGCGTGAATAGTTGGCAAGAAATCGATGCAGTTTTAGCAGAACTTGATACTATCTGTCAGGCATATCAAGAAACGCTTTAAAATCAGGGAGGAGAAGCAAGATGGCAGTGTATTTTTGGAACCAAAGTGCCTATAGTCTTTTACATAGTACTTGCCGTTTGCAAGAATTGGTCGCCTTTGCTAAAACTGATGGTCAACAAGCACTTGGTATCTGTGATCGGAATGTATTGTCGGGAGTTGTTAAATTCTACCAACTCTGTCAAAAAGCTGGGATCAAGCCGCTTATTGGTATGAGTGTTGTTGAGGCAGAACAGGAATATATCTGTTTTGCCAAAAATCAGCAAGGCTATCAATCATTAGTTGCAATAACTACTGCAATTCAATTGAAAAAGAAAACACCAGAGCAATCATTGGAAGCATATGGTCGCGAGTTAGCAATTATTATTCCGCAAACACATGCGATTTTTCAAGCAGATTTTGAACAACAAGATTTTGCACGTTCACAATCACTCATTCAAAAGTATCATCAATTTGGAAATGAAGTATATTTCGGTGCTTTAGCCCAAGATAATGGTTTGCAAGCCCAATTTTCAATTTGGCAGCAATTTTGCCAACAATTACAAATTGAAGCTGTTGCCTTACACCAAACAAAAGTCCATGGACAAGAACAGGTAGCGGCACTTGCTGTATTAGAGGCAATTGAAAGTGGCAAAAAAATATCCTTGGATAGTTTAAATCAAGGGCAGATGAGTGACGTTACTCAGTGGACACAGCAACAATTGGAAATTGCTTTTCAACGTTGGCCTGAAAGTGTAGTGAATACGCAGAAACTAGCAGAAAAATGTCGGGTAGATTTTGATCTGCAAGCTCGGTTTTTACCAGCCTATCCGCTACCATCAGGGGTAGAAACACCAGAGCAATATCTCCAAGCATTGTGTCTTGCTGGTTTGAAAAAACGTTTTGGTGAAATTACACCAGAGCAATATGAACGTTTGCAGTATGAACTTCAAGTTATCGACTCAATGGGGTTCAATGATTACTTTTTAATTGTTTGGGATTTTATTCGCTTTGCTCGTCACAATCAAATTGCAATTGGTCCTGGACGTGGATCAGCAGTCGGATCATTAGTTGCTTATTGCTTGGGAATTACTAATTGTGATCCATTGGAATATGGCTTATTATTCGAACGTTTTTTAAATCCTGAGCGAATTTCATTGCCCGATATTGACATTGATATTGAAGACGAAAGACGGCAAGAAGTTATAGATTACGTTCGACAAAAATATGGGGCTGAACGTGTTGTACATATTGCAACCTTTGGAACATTTGCGACAAAGGCAGCTTTCCGTGAGGTAGCTAGAATTTTAGAAGCATCACCAAAACAACTTGCTGATATTAGTAAAGTTATTCCTGGAACAGTTGGGAGTTTGGAGCAAGCCTATCAAACACTACCACAGTTACGAAAAATGCTATCAGAGAGTCAATTTTTGAATCGCGTCTTTCAAATTGCCCGTCAAATCGAAGGGTTACCACGCAATGTTTCGACGCATGCAGCGGGAATTATTATCGGAGCAAAAAGTTTAGCAGGTGTGATTCCACTCCAACAAGGGATGGGTGAAACAGCAGCAACACAATTCACGATGAATGAACTTGAAGCACTCGGAATGTTGAAAATGGACTTTCTTGGGTTACGCAATTTATCATTAATTAAGCGTGTTGTGATGCGAATTGAAGCTTCCTTGCACCAATCTTTTGATATCAATCAAATTCCATTGGATGATACGAACGTTTTTCAGTTGCTACAACAAGCACAAACAACGGGGATTTTTCAATTGGAATCTGGTGGTATGCGTGCAGCTTTAAGACAAATCCAACCAACAAAATTTGAGGACATCGTTGCGACTCTCGCATTATTTCGACCAGGACCAATGGAAAATATTCCTGTTTATAGCCGGCGGAAAAATGGTCAAGAGCCAATTTCGTATCCTGATGCGAGTTTAGCAGCGATTCTAGAGCCAACTTACGGGATTATTATCTATCAAGAGCAAATTATGCAAATCGCAACACAGCTAGCAGGATACAGCCTTGGTGAAGCAGATATTTTACGACGAGCAATCAGCAAGAAAAACGAAGCAATTCTCGCAGCGGAACGAGCTAATTTTGTTAATCACTGTCAGCAAAAAGGAGTATCACAGACAACTGCAGATACGATTTATGACTTGATTGTTAAATTTGCTAACTATGGATTCAATAAGTCACATGCGGTAGCATACGGTTTGTTAGCATATCAACTTGCATATTTGAAAGTTCATTATGCAACGTTTTTTTGGTGTGAATTACTCAATAGCGTGATTCAAAGTGATGGGAAAGTGTATGAATATCTCCAAGCTGTAAAACACCAGCAAATTTCGATTTTGAAGCCGTCGATTCAAACGGGAATGGCTTCGTTTCAAGTTGTTGATGGAGGCTTGCAACTAGGTTTGTTAACAATTAAAAATGTCGGCTTAGCGGCTGTACAAGCGATTATTGACCTTCGAAATGAACGACCGTTTACTGAGTTTAAAGAGACATTACTACGCCTCAAAAACCATCGAGCACTCACAAAAGCGACAATAGCTGCATTAATCGATGCTGGAGCGTGTGATGGATTTGGTCTGAATCATGCCACAATGCTCCATGAGTTGGAACATGCGCAAAATCAACTCGAGCTTTTAAATTTTGCTGGCGGTGATAAATATGAAGCTCCGATGCAAATTCAAACTGAATTTTCAGCACAAGTTTTGATGGAAAGAGAAGTTGCAGTTTATGGATATTATCTTTTTACACATCCTGTAACGAAATATCGAGCGAAATATCCGCAAGCACTACCAATCAATCAAGTTGGGAGCCATCAAGGAAATAGTGTGAGTATTTTAATCTATGTTGAAAAAGTAAGAAATATCAAAACAAAACGTGGGGAAGTAATGCAATTTATTCACGGAAGCGATGAATTTGGAACAATTGAGCTAGTTGCATTTCCAAAGATTTTCACAAAATTTGCGAATCAATTACAGACAGGAATGCTCCTTTCAGTAAAAGGAAAAGTTGAAGAACGTCAAGATCAAAAACAGATTATTATTTATGAAGTACAAAAACTTGAGAAATAAAGATGAAGTTAGTTGAGAAATAATCCTAAATGTGATAGCATATGTGGTGAATGATTTTAAATTTAATTTCGAGGTGAAGTCCAATGATTAAACGTATTGGTGTATTAACAAGCGGTGGCGATGCGCCAGGAATGAACGCTGCAATTCGTGCAGTTGTTCGCGAAGCTGTTAAAAATGGAATCGAAGTGTACGGAATTGAGAATGGATACTATGGATTAATTCACGAAAATATTCGTCCTTTAGGACGTTATGATGTGAGTGATGTCTTAAGCGAAGGTGGAACATTCTTACGTTCAGCACGTTTCCCAGAATTTAAAGATCCGGCAGTACGCGATGAAGCAGTAAAAATTTTGAACAAATGGGGAATCGAAGCACTTGTAGTTATCGGTGGAGACGGTTCTTATATGGGAGCAAAATTATTAACTGAACTTGGTGTAAACTGTATTGGTTTACCTGGAACAATCGATAATGATATCCCAGGAACAGATTTTACAATTGGATTTAACACGTCATTACAAACAATTGTTGATGCAATTGATAAATTACGTGATACATCAAGCTCACATCACCGTGCTTCAGTAGTTGAAGTTATGGGACGTCACGCAGGTGATCTTGCGTTATGGGCAGCAATTGCTGGTGGTGCAGAAGATGTACTAATTCCAGAAATTAATGTACCAAAAACAGAATTATTTAAACGTTTACGTGAAGATTACAACGACGGAAAGCGTCATGCAATCATTGTTGTTGCCGAAGGACTTGTTCTTGATGGTGTTTTCGAAAGCTCATCAGCTTTAGCGAAAGAAATCGAAGTTGAATCAGGATTCGAAACACGTGCAACAGTATTAGGGCATATTCAACGTGGTGGAACGCCAACAGCATTCGACCGTGTATTAGCAAGTCGTATGGGAGCATACGCAGTGCACCAATTAATCGATGGTGTTGGAGGACGTTGTATCGGAATTCAAAATGACCGTCTGGTACACCATGATATTATTGATGCAATGGAAAACCAACGCCATGAAATCGATAAAGAAATGTTTGATTTAGCTCGTCGCTTATCGTAAGTGATGAAGAGAATAGCAGGAGATTCAGGGCATCGTTATCACTGCTAACCGTCTGAATAAACGGGGATTGCTAATCATCCATTAGAATCAATATTCAAAAAGCATTTAAGGAAGCCTCTCTAAGTTTTTAGGGTTTCAATATAAAAAATGGGTCGATATCCCAAATGAAAGGTGATCAACAACATGTTAAAAATGACAAAACAAGTATGTACTATTGGTCCAAAATCAGAAAATAAACCAATGATGACTGAATTCGTGAAAGCTGGAATGAACGTAATTCGTTTAAACTTCTCTCACGGTGACTTCGCAGAGCACGGAGCACGTGTTGATGCAATTCGTGAAGTAAATGCAGAATTAGGAACAAACGTTGCTATCTTATTAGATACTCGTGGACCAGAAATTCGTACACACTTATTCGAAAATGGTGGAGTAAACTTAGCAAAAGGTCAAACAGTAGTAATCTCAATGACTGAAGTGTTAGGAACTGCAGATAAGTTCTCAGTAAACTACCCAGGATTAATCAATGACGTTGAAGTTGGAGGAGCAATCCTTTTAGATGATGGATATGTTGGATTAAAAGTTACTGCTTTAGATAAAGAAGCTGGAGAAATCACAGTTGAAGTTGAAAATAACGCATTCGTAAAAGATCGTCGTGGAGTAAACGTACCTGGTGCGATTCTTTCAATGCCGTTCTTAAGCGAAAAAGATGCTAACGATATTATCTGGGGATGCCAAGTAGGTGTTGATTATGTAGCAGCATCATTCACACGTCGTCCTGAAGATGTAATCGCAATCCGCGAATTATTAGATGCAAACGGTGGAGAGCACATCCAAATCATTCCTAAAATCGAAAACCAAGAATCAGTTGATAAAATCGAAGCAATCGTTGAAGTTGCTGATGGAATCATGGTTGCACGTGGAGATTTAGGTGTAGAAGTACCAGCTGAAGAAGTACCAGTAATGCAAAAACGTATTATTGAAGTATGTAATGCTGCTGGAAAACCAGTTATCACAGCAACACAAATGTTAGAATCAATGCAAAAAAACCCACGTCCAACACGTGCGGAAGTAAGCGATGTTGCTAACGCTGTTTTAGATGGAACTGATGCAGTAATGTTATCAGGTGAGTCTGCTGCTGGTGATTATGTATTAGAATCAGTAGAAACTCAAAACCGTATCGCTGCACGCGTACAATCTGAATTAGATCACGAAGGAATCTTAGCTTTCGCTGCTGCGACAAGCCAAGGAACTGTAAACGGAGCAATCGGTTTATCAGTAGCTGACTCAGTATTAAGCTTAGACGCTAAATTCGTTGTTGCTTTAACTCAATCAGGAGCAACTGCACGCGCTATCGCTAAATTCCGTCCAGCTGCACCAATCTTAGCATTAGTACCAAATGGTCGTGTTGCACGTTCATTAGCATTAAGCTACGGAGTAAACCCAATTGTTGTTGGTGAAACTACTACATTCGAACAAGCGGTTGAAATCGCTCGTAAAGAAGCAGTAGCAAACGGAGCTGTTGAAGGAGACGTTGTTGTTTTAACAGGTGGATACCCAACAGGTCAAGGAAATACAAACTTATTACACATCGTGACTATCTAATTGATTGTCTGATTGTTTAAACCACTCACATTGTGAGTGGTTTTTTTGTGTATTCCAAAAATCAAGATTGTGTGAATCACAAAGAAAAAACAATAGAGTACTAATGTTGATTTGAAATGAACTGTAGTATACTTGGAAAGTAAAAAAAGTAAAAGTTGGAAGGAGGGGGGCCAATGATACACAAACAACCCAAAAATATGAGCGGAATGCCAGCAATTATAAGTATGATAGGGATTGTGACCTATTTGATTGGTTATGTTATTGTATCAATTTCGTTGAAAGAAAATGAAAGCTTTCTACTAATAATTAATAGTTATGTACTTTTAGGGAATATATGCTTACTAATTGGTTCAGGGTTTTTGATTTATAATCGTCAAGCAGAATGGCGGTGGTACTGGGTTTTTATAACCTTTGCAATCTGGATAGGCTACACTAGTATGGACAGAAAAAATAAGTTGCTGTAAAATAAGCAGATAATAACTTAAGGAGACTGACTATGCCAAG
>JTLC01000092.1:0-1658 GCA_000798955.1 Firmicutes bacterium ZOR0006
TTGTTCATTCATAAAAAAATACCTCCTTCAATTTCGTACTTTTATCGTACTCAATTTCTGGAAGTATTTATAGACGGTATAATGTTACTTGCTTATCAATGATATCACTTAATCATAAAAAAAATGGTGAAGTTGCGATGCAGCAGATAGATGTCCAATGTTTATTAGCAACGATCCCGGAAGCTGAATGTTTTAGGTAAGGAGCTTTACTTGATGTTTTTCGTCAATGATATATGGTAAATATAAAGAATTTACCGTATCGTTCATCATTTGTTATGCACTTGTAAAGAGAATATAAAGTTTTCATGTGTCGACCCCTATCATCAAAAGCAAAAAAATCCAATTTTGAACATTCAAAAAAGGGGGTCGACCAGAAAAACGCTTGTTTTCACGATCAATTTCATCTATACTTAATATATGAATAGCAGAAACCCGCATAAATACTGCTATTGAAACCGTACCTAAGAGGTATTGAAACCCATAATTGTTAATTCGGTGTTTAACCAGATTCGTTATTGAAACCGTACCTAAGAGGTATTGAAACAGAACAGTAAATAATATACGCTGATTGATCATCTATTGAAACCGTACCTAAGAGGTATTGAAACCTCCTGTTCTAGCTCTAAAGCTAATCGCCCAGCTTCAAATTGAAACCGTACCTAAGAGGTATTGAAACCTGTGCTTGTTTGTATTCAGTGAAGCCTGGTCGTTCTTATTGAAACCGTACCTAAGAGGTATTGAAACTTCTCCTATGAGTGGCTTTTTTATTTTACCCCAAGTATTGAAACCGTACCTAAGAGGTATTGAAACTTTTTCCAAAAATATCAATTTGCAACCAACTCTCGGATTGAAACCGTACCTAAGAGGTATTGAAACGATAGCCTTTCTCACGCATCCAATCAAATAAACGTTATTGAAACCGTACCTAAGAGGTATTGAAACTATGCCTATTGAAGCAACATTTGAAGCAACATTTGAATTGAAACCGTACCTAAGAGGTATTGAAACACGATTTCTAATAATTCCGTCAAAGTTGTTAAGTTATTGAAACCGTACCTAAGAGGTATTGAAACTAGATGATTCTAAAAAACTTGGTAATGTTTCTTTGTATTGAAACCGTACCTAAGAGGTATTGAAACTGGATTTCTTTTTTCATTAGTTTGTTCTCCTTTGGCCATTGAAACCGTACCTAAGAGGTATTGAAACTAAACCACGAGGGGCAATTGATTACACATCGAATTGAAACCGTACCTAAGAGGTATTGAAACAATATGTCTTTTTGCCTGCTTTAATATCTTTAGTTATTGAAACCGTACCTAAGAGGTATTGAAACGCAACGCTTTTTTGTAGTCATTCATTGCACGATTAGATTGAAACCGTACCTAAGAGGTATTGAAACTGGATAATAGTCGTGTAATGCTTTTTTGTAGTCATTCATTGAAACCGTACCTAAGAGGTATTGAAACTTTAAGTCTTGCATGATTTCAAGTGCATTTGCTTTTATTGAAACCGTACCTAAGAGGTATTGAAACATTCAAACATTCGCACTGACCTATTATTTTCAGTCAACATATTGAAACCGTACCTAAGAGGTATTGAAACACCATGTTTTCGTTTTGATTCATTTCCGCGAAAGCATTGAAACCGTACCTAAGAGG
>JTLC01000092.1:1668-1919 GCA_000798955.1 Firmicutes bacterium ZOR0006
TTAAGAAAGCTAATGCCATTCATTGAAAAGAGTGCAATTGAAACCGTACCTAAGAGGTATTGAAACTATTATACTAAACGATATCCAACTTTTTTCTCAATTGAAACCGTACCTAAGAGGTATTGAAACTTGTTGACGGTTTTACGATAGAGTAAGCGTCTTTCAATTGAAACCGTACCTAAGAGGTATTGAAACACCATGTTTTCGTTTTGATTCATTTCCGCGAAAGCATTGAAACCGTACCTAAGAGG
>JTLC01000093.1 GCA_000798955.1 Firmicutes bacterium ZOR0006
ATGAGATCAGTCGCAAGTTGAACTGCTGTGTAGAAACGAACATTATATCCTGATTGACATGCACGTAATCCAAGCGCAATTGCAAGATGTGTTTTTCCAGCGCCGCAATTCCCAATCATGACAATATTTTGCTTTTGATTGATAAAATCACAACTCGCTAATTCATTCACATATGCAGGTGCAACCACTTCTAAACGGTTGAAATCAAATTCATCTAATGTTTTAAAATTTGGGAATTTGGCATTTTTTATCCGTCTTTTTTCTAAATTTTCTTGTCGTTGATCTAGTTCAATCTTGAGTAACTGTTTCAAAAATTCATC
>JTLC01000012.1 GCA_000798955.1 Firmicutes bacterium ZOR0006
GCCTATAATTCCTTATTTCGCAAAATCGGTGTCAGGCACTCTTTTTGGAAACGTGCTTCCTGCTTCAAATCTCGTGAAAACGAAAACCCAGCTCCACTACTTTTTATCGTGTTGAGCTGGATTTCCTTTTTTCACATCCCGATTTGATGCCAACTCAGAAAATTAATTTGGCACCGCAGTCAGGCACTCTTTTTATTCTTCGTCCATGAACTCAAATTCGTAGTCGAGGATCCAAATTGTGTCACCATTTTTGGCTCCACGATCACGTAATCCTTGGTCTACTCCCATAAGTCGCATTGTCCGTGCGAAACGTTCAACTGATTCTTCGTGGTCGAAGTTTGTCATCTTGAAGAGTTTTTCTAAGCGCTCTCCACCAAGAATCCACTCAGTTGTACGTGTTGCCACATTTTCGTTTCCTTTACTAATTGTAAAGCCTTCTTCGTCAGAGCGGTATTTATATACAACCACTTCTTCGATTTCTTCTTCACTATAAATTGGGAATTCTGGTGTTGTTTCGATAAGATCCATTGCACGTGTCATCACATCTTCTAAACCTTCGTTTAATTCCGCAATAACTGGGAAAACATCAACGTCTGGTCCAACTTGCTCACGGAAACGTGCTAAGTTTTCTTCAGCCATTGGTTCATCCATTTTATTTGCTACAACAATCATTGGTCGTTCCATTAACTGGTAACGGTATGATGCCAACTCTTTGTTGATTGCTAAATAATCTTCATACGGATCGCGTCCCTCAGTTCCACCCATATCAATAACATGGATAATCACACGTGTTCGTTCGATATGACGTAAGAATTGTTGTCCTAATCCATGACCTTCATGGGCTCCTTCAATCAATCCTGGTAAGTCAGCTAGTACAAAACTACGACGATCTTCAGTGGCAACAACCCCAATATTCGGTGTAATAGTTGTAAAGTGATACGCTGCAATCTTTGGCTTAGCTGCTGAAACATTCGCAAGAATTGTTGATTTACCTACTGATGGGAATCCAACTAAACCGGCATCAGCTAATAATTTCAACTCTAAGCGTAATTCACGCTCTTGTCCTGGTTCACCTTTTTCGGCAATACTTGGAGCAGGGTTTTTATGCGTTGCAAACGACATATTTCCACGTCCAGCACGCCCACCTTTAGCAATAACAGCACGATCACCATGATGAATTAAGTCGGCAATAACTAAATCCGTTTCATTATCAAATACTGTTGTTCCTGGGGGAACAAGTAAAACAAGATCATCCGCATTCGCACCATGGCAACCTTTTGTTAACCCTTTTCCACCACTTGGGGCTTCAAATTTACGGTTATAACGGAAGTCCATTAATGTTCGTAATCCTTCATCAACTTGGAAAATAATATTTCCCCCGTGTCCACCATTTCCACCTGCTGGACCACCTAAATCAACATATTTTTCGCGGCGGAAAGCAACCATTCCGTTTCCACCGTCTCCACCTTTGGCAAAAATCTTGACCTGATCGATAAACATATCTAATATTCCTCCTCTCATAATGAGCATCTTTATTTATAATTCGTAGGTGCATTATAGCACTTTTCCGAAGATTTAACCATAGAAAAAAGCTGTCAACTTAATCGTTAACAGCCTTTAAAACGTTATTACTCAGCTACATAAACACTAACTTGTTTTTTGTCGCGTCCTAAACGTTCAAATTTAACGATACCATCGACTAATGCGAATAAAGTATCGTCTCCACCACGTCCTACATTAGTTCCTGGGTGGATTTTCGTCCCACGTTGACGGTATAAAATTGATCCTGCTGATACAGTTTGTCCATCGGCACGTTTTGCACCTAAACGACGACCTGCAGAGTCACGTCCGTTACGCGTAGAACCAACACCCTTTTTAGATGCTAATAATTGTAAGTTCATTTTTAACATGTGGAGCACACCTCCTGCTACTTTAGAATTTTTAAGTTTTTCGGATACGATTCCGCAATCGATCCAATTGTAAGCTGAAAATGCTTCAGCAATATTTGTGACTTTTCGATTGAATCATCGCTTACGCGACATTCAATATGGCCTTCATTTGCAACAACAGTGTCAAAATTTGCACCAACAAGTTCTGTTAATGAATTGATAATTCCGACCGCATTTGATGTTGCTGCTGAACACACAATATCTTCGCCGTAAACGCCGTGATTCGCATGTCCTTTCAATGAAAAACCTTGTAGTTCATTATTCTTCGAATAATAATACTTCACTTTAATCATCGCACACCTGCAAATTAAGCGTTGATAGTTTCAACTACTAATTTTGTGTATGGTTGACGGTGACCTTGTTTCTTGTATTGGTTTTTCTTTGGCTTATATTTGAAGACAGTTAATTTTTTAGCTTTACCTTGTTTTTCAACTTTAGCTGTAACTGTTGCACCTTCAACGATTGGAGCTCCAATTTTCACTGTTTCTCCACCAACGAATAATACTTGATCGAAAGTTACTACTTCACCTTCAGTAGCTTCTAATTTCTCAACGTAGATTACATCTCCTTGAGAAACTTTGATTTGTTTTCCACCTGTTTTAATGATTGCGTACATATCTGCACCTCCTTAACATATACTCAGACTCGCCACGACAGGTCACTATGGTTGAATACCGTGCCATGTGCGGTTGTAGTAGCTAGGTGCTACAAACAACATCCTTATTCTAATCGATATTGCGCCCACTGTCAAGCACACAGTCAGTCTTCACTGATTTCTTTTGTTTTTTCATTTAATGAGAGACTAAAATAACTTATGTTCTGCGATTTCTGCGTCTAATCCACTCGCTGCTGCTTGTTCAGTAAAAACTTGGGAACATGGGAAGTACGTGACTAATTGGGAAAATCTTGTAACGGCTACACCTTGTCGTTGATAGTTAGCAACAATTTCAGCTTCTTGATCTTCATCACTTGTGCTTTTCATTTTCGCTTCAGCAACAAATCCATACCCAATGAGTTGACGATATAGTCGCTTGCGTAAATCTGCTTGTGTATCGATTGGTGCATATTCATAAAAAGCGATTGTCAGATAGATATCTTCGATTGTCAGCACTGAGAACCCAGCATTCTGATAAAACTCCAAAATGGCTTCATTCATCATGCCCTCATCTTGAGGAATGAGTGCCGGAAATAAAAATTGGTAAAGTTGTTGCGTTTTGGTAAATGTTGTCATGGTTTTCTCCGTTTCTCATTCTAATTAACATGGAAAAAATCAGCACTTAGTGCTGATTTATAACATTTTATTATCTTTTGTTAAGTGATATTCTTGCAGAATTACTTCCACAATTGGATATAAAATTAGCATCGCTACGCTATTAAATACGAGTGTCGCAAATAATTGTTCAGTCACGAACGTCATAATATCGAGTTGATACATGGCAAAGTAATAACTAAATCCTATTGTTTGCACAAGAACAATACTGACAATTGTTGCCAGCAATGTTGTGATAAATGGTTGATTCACAATTTTCGTGAGCCCTTTTGTAAGTAAAATAGCAATGACGTATCCCACAACAAAAATAAAACTGCTATGGCTGTACATTGTTTCAAATAGAATTGCAAATAAGACTGCAAAAATGAGTAGAAATCGTAATTGGATTCGTGACCGTACTGTTAGTATCACTAAAACAACTACTGGCAGCATCGAGACAACTGTTACGATTGGTAGTACGGCTGCAAATGCATTTTGAACAAGGACATCAAAGCTTGCTAAAAGGACCATTAATATAAGTAATAATGCCATGGTATCGCTCCTTTACTCTGCAAGTCGCCGGAGGATACTCACGGTTTTGACGTCGCTAAAATCAACTTCTGACTGGACGTAGACCTTCTGAATTCCACCAACACGATCAGTTGTTGCTTCAACGACTTTTCCGACTGTAATTCCTGCTGGGAATACTCCACCAAGTCCTGATGTTAAAACAGCACTATCTTTTTGTGGAGTAATCGTTTCTGTCGGACGAATCACAAGTTGTTTCTTAGTTTCATCGTAGCCTTCAACAATTCCGTAGACTGTTTTACCGTCATTATTTTTCATTGATACAGACACTTGACTATTTGTTTGTTTACTAGTAATTAACTGAATTGATGCAGTTGTTGCTGTTGTTTCCACAATGCGACCAAGCAAGCCATTCTTAGTTGTTACTGCCATATTTGTTTCAATACCATCAGTACTTCCTAAATCGATTGTTAAATAATCATTCCAACCATTTACATCTCGAGCGATTACGGTTGCATTTACATATTCGTAATCATTTAAAGTATTTGTTAGCCCCAGTTGAGCTTTGAGTTCAGTATTTTCTTTTTCAAGTTCTGCAATACGATTAAAGGCAACCGTGTATTGCTCGTCTTTTTCTTCTAATTCTTTGAGACGACTATAGTCATCGTTGAATTCTTGTAAAAATTGACTTGCATTACTTGCTACTTGACTTGGAACTTGGATAACTTGTTGTACTAAGTTTCCAAGATCAGCAAAAATCGATAATGAAATTGTGTTTTGAACTTGTGTTAAATAAAAGAATGCCGCTGCAATCGCGAGCAATAAAATTAGAATTCCTGCAATTATTTTCTTTTGCATGTATGTTGCCACCATTCTCTGTTTTGTTTCGTCTTTTATTATACACAAAAATTCGCTATCTCACAATTTTTTCAGCATTTTCATCAATAACTTGATATCCATGGCTTCGCAACAAGGCTGTTGTCACGCCAACTCCTAGCTGTAATTGCCCTTGAAAACTACCATCATAAATTTTTTCACTACCACAAGAGGGACTATTTTGTTTGAGCACAATGGTCTGAATTGGCTGTTCTTGAATTTGTCTTAGCGTTCGATAGGCCCCGAGAATAAACGCCTGTGTAACATCGTCACCCGCTCGTGTCACAACCTTCGCCTTTCCGTTTAGGACATCATATCCATCACCACCGACAATTTCTGCGGCAATTCGTGGTGTCGCTAGTCCACCATTCACTTCGGGGCAAATTAATAACCAGTCTGGTTGTTGTTGTTCAATTACTGCCTTTACCGCTTTACTTTTTCCATCATAGCGACATGCCACACCGCATAAACATGCACTCACGGCAATCGTTTTTATCTGTCGCCACTGTAGAACTAACTCTCGTTTTCCGGTCTGTTCATCATTTTGAGCGCTAGAAATAAAAAATCCCTCACGAAGATAAAATTGAACAGCTCGTTCATTTTCTTGATATACATGCAGTGCCAACGAAACTGTTCGCTCTTTTGCATAATCGAGCAACTTCTTTCCAATACCGCGTGATTGGAAGGACTCATCAACGAAAATACCTGCTATATCATTTTCTATTAAACCGATAAAGCCTTGAATAACAGCATTTTGCTCATAGACATAGAGCGTTGCTTGTGGCATCATTGCTTTTACTTGCTCATAGTGCTCTCGCCAATAGTCACTTTCAATAAAACTATGCGCTACAATGTTGGTAACGAGCCATAACTCCATAATTCGATCTATATCTCGATGTATAAACGCTCGAATCAAACCTTCACTATTCTTCATGTTCATCTGTTCTCCGTTGCCAATTTATTATAAAAGTTTATAAACAGCTCAAAACTCTACAATAAACGGTTTGCTTCCCCGTTCATCGTGTTCAATTTGGCTGACTTGTGAAGCTTGTTTCCAAAGACAAGTCAACTACTTTTGTTTGTTCGAGTTTGAGGATATTTTTCGTCTTTACAAATTGGCTTCCTTTCTTGTTATTTTCATATTTACGAAATGAGTATTTGAGCACTGAAGTGCGAAACACGTCGAGAAACTTGTTTTCGTAATCTGCCTAAGCGTTTCTCAAGCTTTCGTACTGTTTGTATTTTATTGATATTTTTAAAAACGGTACCATCTGAACAAACAGCTAAGTATTTGATCCTAATATCGACACCTAAGCTTTCATTGCTTAATATGGGTTGTTCAAACTCCTGCTCAACACCGCCACAGAGATACCAATACTTTCCATCATGACTAATGTGTGGGTTTGTGTATTTACCTTCAATTGGAAGCTGTTACTACCGTTCTCAATCATATTTCATCATGTATACTTCTGTTTTCGCCTTCGATTCTTGGTTTTTAACGTGTTTCGTGCTTCAAGTCTCGTGAAAACGAAACAAATGTATGAATTACTTTTCTCACATTTGTTCCTTTTTTCACATACCAACTTGATGCTGTCTTATCTTCTACACCTACAGCACCGCACTCAAGCACTCAGCACTTGGTTTCTCAACATGCTTTACGCCTTCTGCTTCTTCGCCAAGCCCGTCATGTCAACTTCTTATCCAATTATTTAAAGTATGCCATGACTACCACTTGGTCGCCAGAAGCAGATGTTTCCTTGGATACTTTTTTGTGAAACACCGGCGTCAGCACTTGGCTTCTCAACATGCTTCCGTCTTCAAGGCTCAACAAATCGCAAATGTTGATGACGCAGTCTCAGACCGTCTATCAATCATTCGCTTATTTGTCATACCGCCTTGATACTATCCTTTTCATTCCTTGTTTTGATAGTACCGACGTCAGCACTTGGCTTCTCAACATGCTTCGCACTTCACTTCCTCGCCAGACATCTTCATCAATTTGAGGACATTTGTTCAATTGTTGAAGATTTTCTGGCATGCCGGAAGTGATTTTACCTTGGATACTTTTCTTGTAAAACCGTGCTCAGCACTTGGTTTTTAAAAATATCCTTTTTCTTTTAAGCTTGTAAAAGTGTTATCTCCGAGGACGAGGTGATCGAGCACTTCGATACCAACGAGTTCGCCAACTTCAATTAAGCGTTTGGTAGTTTTAATATCATCTTGGCTGGGCGTCGCATCGCCACTTGGATGATTATGTAGGCAAATAACTGATGCTGCTGCAACCCGAATTGCTTGTTGAAACACTTCACGAGGATGAATGACAATGGAATTCAAGCCACCAATGTAAATTTTCTTCTGATGAATAATTTCATTTTTGGTATTCAAATATAAGCAAATAAACTGTTCTTGTTGTTCAAAGCGCAAATCAGCTAAAAACATTTGTGCACAATCTTTTGGTGACCGAATTCGCTTAGTTCGAACATGTTCATACGTATGGATACGTTTACCTAATTCAATCGCTGCTAATAGTTTAATTGCTTTCGCTTTTCCAATTCCCGGAATTTGCATTAACTCTGGAAATTGCAGTTTTTGCATACTTCCTAAATTGAGACTTGTTTCTAAAACGGCTTGTGCGACCTCAGACACATTCACTGCTTTTGTTCCTGTTTCTAAGATGACCATCATCAGTTCCTGATTGGATAGTCCATCTACACCGCAATGAAAAAAGCGTTCTCGTGGTTGTATTTCGTGATGAAGACCTTTATTTTTTGTTACCATGTTCGTTATTCTCCTCGTTCAAAAGTATATTCACTTTTATATACGCAAAAAAATACCAAAATGGCTTTTAAATTTGAATTTTTATTTTTGGATTCTGTTTTCACCGAACATTTGATACTAGCTGATTTGCATCGCTTACCGCTGAAGCTATGCTGTCCGAACAAATCTACTTGTCTACATCTTTCATTGACAAAAGTGCCATCAGTAATGATAGGACAAATATAGATATGTCTGATGCCGATACACTTTCCATAAAATAATCAACCAACGCTATCGTAAACATTGTTGCGAGTGTGTCTAATAGCACAAATAAAAATCTAGCTAATTTTAAAGTGATTTTATCAAGTGATAATAATGCTTTTGGAAAAATTAACGCTAGTGTTTCGATTGGAAATCCTACTATGGTTACGATGGTAAAAAATACGATAATACTCTTTACTGAAGTATACTCAAAACCAAATACTCGCATTATTCCACCGGCGAACAGCGTAAAAATAGCAATAGTTCCTATTAAGACTATGGCTACGATACTATAACCGAGGAGCGGTTCACCTATCTTTTTCAGCTTTTTTATCATCTTATTCATCCAACTTTTGAAGTTGTTGACGTACATAAGCAACAAAGTACAGTGATCCCGTAATGATAATCACTTCATCTTCATTTATTTTCGAACTGACTGCTTGATACGCTTTTGGAAAATCTTCAATTGCCTGAACTTGCTGACTTGCGAATTGTAGCAACGCTTGTGCCGTTGCTGCTCGTGGGAAAGGAAAGCTTGTCAATGTTAATGATGCAGCCACTCTTTCTAATTGTGGAATCATCGTTGCGACATCTTTATCTGCCATCGCACAGAAAATAATATGGCACTTTTGTTGAGCAAAATAAGTGCGTATCAATTCACATAATTGCTCTACACCTGCTTCATTATGTGCACCATCAACATAGGTTACTGGTACATTTTTCAATTGTTCCATTCTTCCAAGCCACGTTGTCGCTTCAAGACCGCGATGGATTGCTTTCTCATCCAATTGTAGTCGCCCTTCCCGTGCTAAGAGGATTAATGCCGTTAGCGCAGCACTTGCATTTTCGACTTGATAGCGTCCCTTTAAATGGATTTTCGCTTTTATTGGTAGTTCTTGTTGAAACTGATACGAAAACGTACTCACTGAGGGCAGTAGCTGTATATCAGTAACGTGAATATCTTGCCCGAGGACATACAATGGACTCAATTGTTGTTTCGCCTCTAGTGCAAAAACAGCTTGTACCTCTTTGTCTTTTGCTGTTGTAATAATTGGTGTCTTCGCTTTGATAATACCTGCTTTTTCCTTGGCAATCACATTCAATGTAGCGCCCAAAAAATTCTGATGATCTAAACTCACGTTTGTAAGAATACTCACTACTGGCGAGATGACATTTGTTGCATCAAATCGTCCCCCCATACCCACTTCAATAATTGCAAAATCAGGTTCTTGTTGTGCAAAATAAACAAACATGACAATTGCCATCAACTCAAATTGCGTTAAGCTTAAACGCTCAATATGGCTTCCAAGACTCGTAAAAACTTCGTTTGTTGTTTTTAACAAATCTTCGTCTGTGATCATTTGACCATTTATTTGCATGCGTTCATGAAACGTTTCGATATGTGGTGAAGTAAATGTTGCAACTTTATAGCCATGAGCTTGAATGAGATTCCGCAAAAAGCTCGTAGTCGAACCTTTCCCATTTGTTCCACCAACATGAATTGTTGGATATTTCTGATGCGGATTTCCTAATAATGCGAGCGCCTCCTCCATTCTTGCTAATGTTAAATCGATTGCTGTCACTCGGAATTGATCAAAAAAATGTAATACCTCTTGGCTTGTTTCAAAAATCATGCTATATCTCCTTTATTTTATCTACTCAGCTAGCTCTAAGAGCGTTACCGTTTGCTTCGTTGCATCTACTCGAACGTGACTTCCTAGCGGTAATGTCAGCATTGGATGGGTATGGCAACAATCAAATTCAGCTAAAATTGGGATTGTTGTTTCACCAATCACTTCTAATAAAATATCACTTGGTTTTCGACCAGTCCCTTGATCATCAAATTGTTCATGCTTCCCAAGCAAGATACCACCTACCCGATCAAAAACACCATTTACTTTAAGAAAAGAAAAACTTCTTTCGATTGTTGCGGCATCTTTCAATGAATCTTCAATCAGCAAAATATCTCCTGGTCGAATCTCTGGAAAAAATTCACTCCCCCAAAAACCTTGCATCGTGTTCAAATTCCCACCAATCAATCGCCCTTGAGCACATCCGGGAATAACTGTTTCCCACGTATTCACTACTAGCTGCTTGCCTCGTATTTGTGTTTCCCACTCGAGTCTTTCGTCTGTCCAATGACTTGGCTTTTGGAATTGATACGGATATTGAATATCTTGCATCACTATCTGTGCCCAGTAGTCATATGTTTGTTCTACAAGTGGTGGAAATTCACCAAATGAGGCAACAAATGCTGGTCCATAGTAGGTCGTTATTCCTGTTTTGGCATATAATGCTAATAAAATTGCTGTGACATCTGAATAACCGATAATAATTTTGGGATTGCGGGCAAAGGCTTCATAGTCAAGATATGGTAGTAATGAATTTGAGTTCATCCCACCAATTGTTGCCATAATACAGTTCACTTCTGGATTCCGGAGTAATTCATTCAACTCTTCCGCACGTTCTTGAATACTACCTGAACGATAACAATCTTGCTTTGCAGTCAATTTACCAGAAAGCACCTTAAAACCCTTTGTCTCTAAATACATCCGTGCTCTAGCTGTTCGTTTCGGTGCCCACGCTGTGGCTGCTGCTGATGGTGAAAAAATTGCAATTGTATCACCAACTTCTAATTTAGATGGCTGCATCTTGCTTTCCCTCTTTTCGTTTTTTCATCATTATAACAAATGAGCTTACTCAAATCAAAAAAGCACAACTTGTTTTTCAAGTTGTGCTTCTAGTTTTACCTTTAATTCTTAAAGGCTTAGTACTTAGTTATTGACATGCTTCAGCCTACGAAAGGCGAACAGACGTAAACATTCGATTTGGACTCTCACCAATTCTCATATTCACTTTCTGTCTTGCCTTTCGTTTTTGCCTTTGATACTAGGTTTGCAAAACCGGTGTTAGCACTTGGTTTCTTCGGCATGCTTCGCACTTCACTTCCTCGCCAGACATCTTCATCAATTCGAAGTAGTCATTTCAATCGCTGAAGATTTTCTGGCATCCCGGAAGTGATTTTACCCTTAAAACTTTGGTCGTAAAACCGTGCTCAGCACTTGTTATTTTTTCAGACTCTCTAAGCGAAACGAGCTTCAGCCTACACCTTCTTCACTAAGCCCGGCTCATTGATTTTGGGAATCTTATTCGAAAATCAACAAGCCTACCACTTAGTTACCAGAAGGTGTTTCAATCTTACTAACTTTGTTATTGAATCGGCTTCAGGCTCTCTAAGCGTGCTGTTACGGTTTCGAGGCGTTGCGTGTAATCCGCTAACTTCGCGCGTTCTTCTTCGATGAGCTTCGCTGGTGCTTTCGCAACGAATTTTTCGTTGTTTAACTTTCCTTGAGCACGTTGAACTTCGCTTGCTAACTTCTTCGCTTCAGCTTCTAAACGTGTAATTTCTGCTTGAATATCAACTAACCCATCGATTGGTAGGTAGATTTCCACGTCTGCTAATACGGCTGACATTGTTTCTTCGTCTAATTCAACCACTGGTGCGATTGTTAATTCGCTTGGGTTACAGAATTTTTCCAGATATGCGACATTTGTTTCAAAGTTCGCTTGTGCCTGTGCCGTTAATGGCTTCATGTACATGCGAATTTTACGACTCATTGGGGCATCAACATCGCTACGGATTCCACGGATGGCGCGGATAACTTCCATTAATGAGTGCATTCCTGTTTTTGCTGTTTCATCACTATAGGCTTCAACGATTTCTGGCCACGTTGCGTTCATGATTGAACCTTCGTTTCCTGGTAATTGTTGCCAAATTTCTTCAGTAACGAATGGCATGAATGGGTGTAATAAACGCACGATTGCATCTAATGTGTACACTAAGACTTTACGTGTTGTGTTTGCTGCAGCAACATCGTCACCTTGAAGCGGTAATTTACTCATTTCAATATACCAGCTACAGAAGTCATCCCAAATGAAGTTATATAACGCACGGTCAACTTCACCGAATTCATACTTATCAGCATTATAGTTTACAGTCGCAATTGTTTCATTTAAACGCGTTAAAATCCAGCGATCAGCGATTGCTAAATCAGCTAACTCAAAGCTTAAATCTGTTGTCTCCATGTTTTCAACATTCATTAGAACGAAACGTGAAGCATTCCAAATTTTGTTAATGAAGTTCCATGTTGATTCAACTTTTTCTTCCATGTAACGTAAATCTTGTCCTGGTGAAACGCTTGTCGTTAAGAAATAACGTAAGCTATCCGCTCCGTACTTCTCGATGACTTCCATTGGGTCAACCCCATTACCAAGTGATTTTGACATTTTACGTCCTGATGCATCACGTACTAATCCGTGAATTAAGACATCTTTGAACGGTGCTTGTTCAGTAAATTCAAGTGATTGGAAAATCATTCGGCTTACCCAGAAGAAAATGATATCATACCCTGTTACAAGTACGCTTGTTGGGAAGTAACGTTGGAATTCTACGGCGTCAACATTTGGCCAACCCATTGTTGAGAACGGCCATAATGCTGATGAGAACCACGTATCAAGGACATCTTCATCTTGTTTCCAGTTTTCTAAATCAGCTGGTGCATCCCCTACGTGAACTTCACCTGTTGTTTTGTGATACCAAGCTGGAATCCGGTGTCCCCACCATAATTGACGTGAAATACACCAGTCATGAATGCCTTCCATCCAGTTCGCGAATGTTTTTTCAAAACGCTCTGGTACAAAGTTTACCGCATTATCAGTTTCTTGGTTTTCAACTGAACGTGCTGCTAAGCCGTCCATTTTCACGAACCATTGCATTGATAAGTATGGCTCGACAACCACACCAGTACGCTCACTGTGTCCAACTGAATGTGTATGATCAACAACTTTGACAACGAGTCCCGCTGCTTCTAAGTTTGCCACTAATTGTTTACGTGCTTCAAAACGCTCAACATTTGCATAAGCAGTTGGGACTAAATCACATTCACGCATTGTTCCATCTTCATTCATAATGATTGGCATTGCTAAATGGTGACGTGCTCCGACTTCAAAGTCATTTGGATCATGCGCCGGTGTAATTTTTACTGCTCCGGTTCCAAATTCTTTATCAACATAATCATCAGCGATAATTGGAATGCGAATGTCATTTCCAGGAATGATAACTTCTGTTCCAATTAAGTGTCCGTAACGCTCATCTTCAGGGTGAACAGCAACGGCAACATCACCAAACATTGTTTCTGGACGTGTTGTCGCTACTTCTAAGAACTCACCGCTTCCATCAGCTAACAGATATTTGAAGTGATAAAATTTTCCTTCAACTTCTTGGTAAATAACTTCGATATTCGAAAGGGCTGTTTGTGCTTGTGGATCCCAGTTAATGATTCGCTCACCACGATAAATTAACCCTTTGTTATACATATCAACAAAGACTTTTGTAACTGCTTGCGACAATCCTTCATCTAACGTAAAACGTTCCCGTGAATAATCAAGAGCTAAACCAACTTTTTCCCACTGTGCACGAATATGTGTTGCATACTCATCTTTCCAAGCCCACGCTTGTTCTAAAAAGGCTTCACGACCAATTTCATGACGTGATGTTCCTTGCTCACGCAATTTTTCGTCAACTTTAGCTTGGGTTGCAATTCCGGCATGGTCCATTCCTGGTAACCAAAGCACATCATAACCTTGCAGTTTCTTCATTCGAATTAAAATATCTTGTAACGCTGTATCCCAGGCGTGTCCCAAGTGTAATTTCCCGGTTACGTTTGGTGGGGGAATGACGATTGAATATGGTTCTTTTTTTGAATTCGGATCTGCTTGAAAACATCCTTGTTCCATCCACTCTTGATACTTGCCTGCTTCTACTTCTAAATGGTTATACTTCGGGGCTAATTGTTTCGCCATTTTGGATCCTCCTTATTTTCCGCCAATAGAAAAAAGCCGCTCCTCATATAGGAACGACTTTTTCAATCGCGGTACCATCCTACTTAGACGCTTCATGAGCATCTCAGCTTTCATGCGTTAACGCCGCCAACGCTTTTACCTACTAATATGTTCAGCAAAAGAACTCTGAGACTACCTTCATCACGGCTCCGTAAGTAACTCTCACCACTGTTACTCTCTCTAAAACGCTCGCACATGATTACTCCTTCTCTTCTTCGTCTATGTAGTATCGGTTTGTGCTCATATTTTATCAAAATTTCCGACAAAAAGCAAACTTATTTTGCTAAATAGCGACGATAATGACGTTTCGTTGCCACACGGCTCTGTTTTGGTCCTTGACCGTTATGTACTGGTGGCATTATTTTTTCTGGTCGCTCAATTGACAAGAATAAGGCCAAAATGCTAGGAATCACGAGTCCAACTGTAATCACAAGTGGATACTGTGGTGTTGGTAAAATTAACATCACTGATGATACTAATAAACCATAGACACCAAACCAAAATCCTTGTAACCGTGCTGCCCGTAAATTGTGTTGACTAAAAATATAGCTAGCCAATACATAGCATCCGTAGACTGCTAGAATTGGTGTCACAATTTGCAACCCAACATTTTGCCAAATTACCTCAAACAAGACAAATAGTGTCACATTTTGTCCTTCAGCTAAATACTGCAAAAACGTTTGCCATAATTGTAGTGTCGTTGTAATTGCAAAATACCCAATAATTGCACAAAAAATTGTGGCAAATAAGACAGCTGTTGCCGCTAAAATGTCTTTTTTCATTTTTTTAGGTTCCATCGTATCAGCCTCTTTCTCATGGTGTCGCATTAGAGTACATACTCATCTTCATCAACTGGTAATTCCATTTCTTCATCAACAGCATCCACATACATTTCATCTGTTTCAGTAAAAATCGTTTCTGTTTGTTCTTCATCATAAGCATCAGCTGGTACTTCTGGAAGTTCATACTCATCAGCAGCTAACTCTGGATTTAACTCTGCGGCATCAGCAAATAAAAATTTCCCAATTGCTTGCCAAGCTTTGTCTTTTCCGGCTTTTGTTTCTGACGAATAGGCGACAAAAAGATCTTTTTCTTTATCAAAATCGAGTGTTTGTTTGATCAATTTTTCTTGTTTACCATGCTGTGAACGCTTCACTTTATCAAGCTTTGTAGCGACGATAATCATTGGAATATTGAAGTATTTCAAGAAGTTATACATAATAACATCATCTTCAGTCGGCTTATGACGGAAATCAACAAGTAAAATCACCGCTTTTAAACTTTTACGGTTTTCAATGTATTTTTCAATCATTTCACCAAAAGCCTTTTTCAATGGCTTTGGTACTTTTGCATACCCATATCCTGGGACATCAACAAAATAAAACGCATTGTTGACGTGGAAGAAGTTCAATGTTTGTGTTTTCCCTGGTTTTGATGAAACACGCGCAATTGCCTTCCGATTCAGCATCGAGTTGATAAATGAAGATTTCCCAACGTTTGAACGTCCTGATAGGAGAATCTCTGGTTGTCCTTCACTTGGATAGTGTTCCGGACTTGTCGCACTTAATATAAATTCAGCACTTTTAACTTTCATGTTTTTTTCCTCCTCCAAAGGCAAGCGGTAAAACTTCATCTAAGTGACTCACGGGAATCACAGTTAACTGCTTTTTCACTGTTTCCGGAATATCGTCGATATCACGTTCATTTTCTTTCGGAATTAAAATTGTTTTTAATCCTGAGCGATTTGCTGCCATTGATTTCTCTTTCAAGCCACCAATTGGTAATACATTCCCTCGAAGTGTAATTTCGCCAGTCATTCCGAGGTCTTTACGGACTTTTTGGTTCGTTAATGCCGAAACAATCGCTGTTGCCATTGTAATTCCGGCTGATGGTCCATCTTTTGGCACGGCACCTTCTGGAACATGAATATGAATCGTATTTTTTTCAAATAATTCTGGATCAATATTAAAATCTTTTGCTCGTGATTTCACATAACTCATTGCTGTTTGCGCCGATTCTTTCATCACATCGCCAAGTTGACCTGTGAGAACCATACTTTCACGACCTGGATAGTAGGCAACTTCAACTGGTAAAATATCACCACCGAAGGCTGTATACGCTAAGCCAGTAACAACGCCAACTTGGTCTTTCCGCTCGGCACTGCTATAGTGATACTTTGCTTTTCCCAGATAATCGCTTAAATTTTTGGCATCAACTTTGACCACTGTTTCCGCATCTGCTAAAACGAGTGATGCTACTTTTCGACAAATCGTTGCAATTTGACGCTCTAAACTCCGAACACCCGACTCACGTGTGTATTCGCGAATAATTTTATACAGAGCTGCCTTATTAATTGTCAGATTCTTTTTCGTTAATCCGTGTGCTTTCAATTCTTTGTCTAATAAGTGACGTTTTGCGATTTCAAATTTTTCTTCTTCAGTATAGCTACCTAATTCAATAATTTCCATTCGATCCATCAGTGGCGCTGGAATTCCTTCATAATAGTTAGCTGTCGCAATAAAGAATACATTTGATAAATCAATATTTTCTTCAATATAATGATCATTAAATTGACTATTTTGCTCTGGATCAAGTACTTCTAATAATGCTGAGGTTGGATCCCCTTTAAAATCAGCACTCATTTTATCAATTTCATCAAGTAATAAAACCGGATTCATCACTTTAGCTTTTTTCATTGCTTGAACAAATTTCCCAGGCATTGATCCTAAGTACGTCCGACGATGTCCGCGAATTTCGGATTCATCTCGTACACCACCAAGGGCAATTTTCACATATGGTTTATCCATTGATTCGGCAATTGATTGTACAAGTGATGTTTTCCCAACACCAGGTGGACCAACAAGGCATAAAATATCCCCTTTTGTTCCGCCAGTCAGTTTTTTCACTGCTAAAAATTCAATAATCCGTTCTTTGACTTTTTCAAGACCATAGTGTTGTGCATCTAGCATTGATTTTGCTTTTGTGACATCAAAGTTATCTTGGCTATAAACACCCCAAGGGATAGCAAGTACCCAGTCAATATATGTGCGAATCACACCACTTTCTGGTGATGCTTGCGGCATCATTTCATAACGTTTAACTTCTTCAAGTAACTTTTCTTTGATAAATTCTGGTGCATCTAATTCCACGATTCGGGCTTTTAGCTCTTCACTTTCTTTATCTTTCGAATTTTTTTCACCAAGCTCTTCACGAATAACGCGCATTTTTTCGCGTAAATAGTACTCACGTTGTGATTCCTCAAAGGCATTTTTAACCTCTGTTTCAATTCGCGCCTCAATACGTGACAACTCAATTTCATGGTATAAATCTTTTAAAACCATATAGAGGCGTTCATTAATTGATGGTGTTTCTAAATATTCTTGTTTCCGATCGAGTGGTACCGGTAAATGATACGCAATTAAATCTGTTAATTCACTCGCAGTATGTCCATGTGAAATAATTTCCATTAACATTTGTGCTGGTTTTGAACTTCCAGTTAAATAGCGATCGAGTGTTGTCATCACTTGGCGTAAGAGTGCAAACTCTTCATCGCTTCCATCATGTGTGTCTTCTAAACTTTCGACACTTGTAAATAAGTATTCCTCATCACTCAATAATGCTAAACGTTTAGCCCGAGCAACGATTTCAATATTCACCCGAATTGCTCCTCCTGGCGTGTTTGCCCGAGCAGTGATACGACCAATTCCACCATATTGATAAATTTCTTCAATATCTGGATTCTCAGCAAGCGGGTTTTTTTGGCTTGCGAGAAAAATATAGCCTTGGTGATGCTCCATCGCCTCATGAACAGCACGAATCGAGTGTTCACGTCCGACATCAAGTTTCATTTCATTGTGCGGCAATGCGATAATGCCACGTGTTGCAATCATTGGTAATTCATGAGTTCCCGTCATCATTGATAATTCTGACATGAAAATCCCTCCATTTCAAAAAAAACTCTTCCTTAGTTAGTGTAACAGACTTCCTTGTGAAAAGAAACAAAAGTACCTTTGTTTCAGCAGGGAAATTTGTTTTTTTTGTTCTTTTTTCATCAACATCAAAAAACAATGACTTTTCAACCACAACATTGCGGGTTTTCAAAGTCATTGCTTTTCCTTACTCTTGTGTTGCTTCTTGTTCTGTTTGACGATATGTGAATTGTGGTTGCTTATCAATCAAAGTTTGCTCAGTGATGAGACATTTTTCAACATCTGCCACACTTGGCAAATCAAACATAATTTCAAGCATGATTTCTTCAATAATCGCTCGCAGACCTCGAGCACCCGTTTTACGATCAATTGCTTTTTGGGCAATTGCTGTCAACGCTTCAGGGCTGAATTCTAACGCAATCCCATCCAACTCCAATAAGTATTGGTACTGTTTGATAATTGCATTTTTTGGTTGCGTTAAAATTGCTTTCAAAGCTTCAACATCTAATGGTACAAGGCCTGCAATAATTGGTAAGCGACCAACCAACTCAGGAATTAAACCAAATTTCGTTAAGTCATGCGGTTCAACATGTGCATAGATATCTTCAACTTCTGTTTCATCTTTTGCATGGAACCCAATAACTTTTTTATTCAGGCGGCTTTTGACAACTTTTTCAATCCCATCAAATGCTCCCCCACAAATGAACAGAATGTTCGTCGTATCAATTTGTAAAAACTCTTGATTTGGATGCTTGCGTCCACCTTGTGGTGGCACATTTGCTTTTGTTCCTTCAAGAATTTTCAACAATGCTTGTTGCACGCCTTCACCAGAAACATCACGTGTAATTGAGGTGTTTTCTGATTTTCGAGCGATTTTATCAACTTCATCGATATAAATAATCCCTTGTTGTGCCCGTTCGATATCAAAGTCAGCTGCTTGAATTAAGCGTAATAAGATATTCTCAACATCCTCGCCAACATATCCCGCTTCTGTCAAAGCCGTTGCATCAGCGATAGCAAAAGGAACATTTAAGACTTTCGCTAAAGTTTGGGCGAGTAATGTTTTCCCACTTCCTGTCGAACCGAGTAATAAAACATTACTTTTATTAATCTCAATATCTGCTTTGTCATGGGCATGAAGTCGCTTGTAATGATTATATACAGCAACTGATAATGATTTTTTTGCACGATCTTGGCCAATGACATATTGATCAAGATGTTCTTTAATCTCATGTGGCTTGAGTAGATTTTCGAGTGCTGGTAACTCTGGTTGACTTTGTGGTCTTCCATGTTGCTCTGCTCCCATTTCACCTTGGTGAAAGAGAATGTCGTATGAGAGTTCGACACATTCATTACAAATGAGTGCTCCATCAACACCAGCAAATAAGTGAGCAACCTCATCTTGTGATTTTCCACAGAAAGAACAGTGAACTTGGTTTTGTTTTGACATAGATAAAACCTCCTTTAGATGAGCAATAAAGGTGCGATGTAACACACCGCACCTTTGCTTGTTTATAAAGTTATCAATTAATACCTGTACGCTTCATTTACAGCAACGCACTCAGCACTTGGGTATTAGTTTGCTGATGATACTAATAATTCGATAACTTTTTTCATTTTAATGTCGTGTTTTAAAGCGCCAATGTTTCCACCTAATAATGGACGTAATTGTTCAACTTCCATTCCGTACATTGCAGCCATTTCAGCTAATTCAGCATCAGCTTCTTCATCTGTTGCATCAATTCCTTCAGCAGCAGCGATTGCTTCTAACGTTAATCCTGTACGGATGTTTGTTTCTGCTTGTTCTTTCATTTGTTCACGGATTCCCGCTACATCTTGACCTGTGAATTGTACATATTGTTCGAAGTTTAATCCTTGTTGGCTTAATTGTTGTTCGAAGTTTTTGATCATGTTATCAATTTCAGTGTCAACCATTTCTGGTGCTAATTCCATTGATGCATTTTCAGTTGCAACGCGTACTAATTCATTTTTCGTGTGGCTTTCAGCTGCTTGAGCTTTTTCTGCTACTAAACGTGTACGAGTTACGTCTGTGAATTGTTCAACAGTTTCAACTCCGTCCATTCCTAAATCAGCAACTAATTCGTCGCTTAATTCTGGAACGATACGTTCTTTAATTTCGTGTACTGTAACTACGAATTTTACTGGTTGTCCAGCTAAATCTTCTGAGTGGTATGCTTCAGGGAATGTTACGTCGATTTCACGTGTTTCACCGTTTTTCATACCAACTAATTGCTCTTCAAATCCTGGGATGAATGATCCGCTTCCGATTGCTAATGAATGGTTTTCACCTTTTCCACCTTCGAATGCTACTCCATCTTTGAATCCTTCGAAATCGATAACTGCTGTATCACCTACAACAACTTCTCCGTCAGCTTTTACTAACATTTCAGCTGCTTTTTCGCGAGCTGCCATGATTTCAGCATCCATATCAGCATCTGTTACTTCAGTTGCTAATGGCTCGATGCTTAATCCTTTGTAATCACCTAATGTTACTTCTGGACGAACAGCAACTTCTGCAACAACAACGATGTTGTTATTTGCTGGTTCGAATGCTTCTAAATCGATAGTTGGCATTGCTACTGGATCGATTCCTGCTTCATCTAATGCTGCTGGGTAAGCAACTGGTAAAGCCATATCTAATGCTTCATGGTATAAAGACTCTTTACCATATTTTTTTTCGAATAATGCACGTGGCATTTTTCCTTTACGGAATCCTGGCTCACTTACTTCTGTTACAACTTTTGCAAATGCTTTATCCATCGCTGTTGCGAATACTTCTTCTGAAATACTGAAAGTCAACTTTACGCGACTATTTTCTAACTTTTCAACTTTAACTGACATGTTAAAATTCCTCCATTCATTCTTTTACAACACTTATATTCTAGCCCAATGAGGACAAAATTTCAATTGTTAGAATTATTTTTTTTAGCATTCTCCCATCTTTTTTGCTAAAAACGTGGGTTTTTGATGATTTATCTCCACAAAATTCATGGCAACATGATAAAAACTACTCATTTTCCATCACCATTGTGAGCATATCTTGGAGTTCACTTTGAATTGTTGCAATAAAATCATCGACAGTTTTATAACCAAACATTTCTGGGGTTTTCGGGTATATCGTTAAAATCTTCATTGTCGCTAGCTCTTGAAACAATTGTGGATTCAAGCGTTGTGCAATTATTGCCCGCTCGACAGTTTGAACCCACTCAGTTTCTTGCAACGGTTTACTCATGGGGTATGTACGAAACGTTTGCCCCTGTTGTAAGCCTAAATCAACCAAAAGTGCGAGATATGGCGGCCTAATCCCCTCACACGCTACCTTTTCTTGTAAAATTTCAACAATTTCTTGGTATTGCCACAGTTGCGGCAAGCTTGTCAAACAACTTAAAACTTGTTCCCAGTTCGGAGTCATTGCTCCTAACAACTGCACAACTTTTTTTGCCTGTTGCTCATGTTGTTCTGTAAACAACTGTGCAAGTTCGCCTTCAATCTCGGCTTGTTGCTCAATTGGGAGTTGACTGATTAATACTTGCGCTGCTTCCGGCATCCCTTCACGAGCATATGCAAACACAAGCGCCTTTGTATGTCTTGTTTCAATCGGATGACCAGCTTCAAAGTAACGAATGAATAGCTCATCTGTTTCTAACGTCGCAAATAATTGCACCATACGTTGGCTTTGTTCCGGTGTAAACTGTTCCCACTGTTCCTCTAATGCGGTTAATATCATCTGTGCTTCCGCTACTTCTTGGAGTGCGAGATATTGTTCACACAAAAATAAACGTTGATCAATGAGTAATATTATCATCAGCTATACTCCTTTTAAACAAAAAAACAGCTCATGGCTGCTTCTTTTTTATCTTTAGTCATGTTTTTCGGTATGAAAGACACACATTTTTGTTAAAATGGCATCCCAAGAGGGATTCGAACCCCCGACCGACGGCTTAGAAGGCCGTTGCTCTATCCAGCTGAGCTATTGGGACATATACAATGTTATTATAGCAGTTTTTCATCTTTTGGCAAGTAAAATCTTGTTTTTTTCTCAGCATTCTGTAAGCTTATGCCGCAAACTTGTTTCGCAATTTTTTCAGTACACTTTGATTCTTCAAAATTATTGTAAGAATTATACTCGTATTTTTCAGTTGATTTTTACAGTTTTTTCAGTTGAATTCATCTATAATTGAACTACTTTATAAAAAAGATAACGCTTAGGAGGAACATATTATGAAATTATCACCTGCTGTCGCAACAGCACTCAATGTCCAAATGAATTATGAATTTGAATCTGCACACGTTTATCTCGCAATGGCTGCTTACGCTTCTGAACTCGGTTTAGATGGGTTTGTTAACTTTTTTCAAGTCCAGTATCAAGAAGAGGTTGCTCATGCACAAAAATTCTTCCAATATATTAATGATCGTAACGGTCGTGTAGAAATCCAAGGGTTTACAACACCACAAAAAGAATTTTCTTCTATTCTCGAAGCTTTTGAAGTTGCGCTTCACCATGAAGAAGGTGTTTCTTCTCGGATTCACGAAATCGTTAAACAAGCACACGCTGAAACTGATTACTTTACAGTTTCATTCTTGGAGTGGTTTATTAAAGAACAAGTTGAAGAAGAAAGTAATTTCCACAATTTAATTAGCAAAATCAAATTGTTACAAGATGGTGCAGGACTTTACTTACTCGACCAAGAGTTACAAACACGCACATTTAAACCAATCCCAGCGGAATAACCAAGTGCTGAAGCCGTTTTTCACAGCAAGTATGCAGGGTGAAAAAGTGGTGGCGACGAAAATAAGGAACTGACTGAATTCAAAGAAAGGGTTCAGTCATTTTCGATTTTCAGCCAACCACTAGGCTGAAGCATGTTGAGAAAACAAGTGCTGAGCACGGTTTTACAAAGCGAGCATGTACTCTTTGTAAAAAACGATAGTCCAATTTTTTGAGGCTATCGTTTTTTATTTAGCGCTTATTCTCTAAGAATTGACGGATATTCGGACTCTGTAGAACATAGCTATGGTTTCGAACCAAACTATAGAATGGGTATATGCTAGGTGTCTCTATCGGTTTTACTGGATACCCTTTTGGATAAAAGATATTGACCAAATTTGTTAGTGGATCACCTTTACAATATAGCACATATTGCTCAAGATTTGGATCCACATCAGCAACAAAATCACGGATTGCAATTGGTGCTGAATTAAACCCAATTGCATATTTAATTAATGCTGAACGATGTTGTGCCACCGTCAATGCGAGTGCACCACCTAATGAGTGTCCGCAAACAATTAACGTTTCTCCCGATTGCAAATATCGTCGTTGAATTTTATCGATGAAATATAATGCACTTGGTAAATGCTTATTTGTTCCTCGTGAAAGAATTCGAATATCTGTTACCCAATCTTTGATACTTCCTGTACCCGTGTACGCAACAATAAGTTCGCGTGTATCATTATCGCGAACAACGACTGCTGAGGCATCATTTTGCACATCACGATAATAATCAATTATGGAAACACCTAAATTATACAATGCAAGCCGATTTCTCATCTCCACTTTAACAGCTTTATCAATCCCCATTTTTTGTAAAATTTCAATTTCGCACTCAACATCATATGTAAAGCGTGCCAGTTTTTGTACATGATGATTTAGTCCTTGGTGAATTGATATCGGTTGTGGTTCATGAGTATAGATTCGATTCATTTCACTCTGAGTCATTTCGTAAATTGAACAATCATATGTGAGCCGTTTTTGATAATAATTACTCGCATAGATCCCAACACCAAAAATAATACCACCCGATGTATTTAAATCGGCTTTCAACACAACGCTTTGACTGCTGCCTAAATTTTCAAAGCTCGTTTCGATACAATTCGGGAGCTTACTATAAAATCCTTCTCGTAAACTTTGTGTTTGTTGCTGTGCTTTTTGTTTACTTAATTTCCCATATGCATAATTGGTTTGTTTTGTTTGCACTTTACGCTTAAACGTAATGTCATCACATGTAAAGAGCACTGCGGTTGCCAATGGTTGATAGTGCTCTAATATGGCTACATGCTGATTTCCCTTGATTTTATTGGCAGTATATTCTATCGGTTCGTCAAGGATGGTTGTAATCTCTTCTTGTTGTGTTTCATGATTATATTGCCATTTTTTATGGGTGTAGCTGCCTTGCCAACGTTGTTCATGTTGTTCGCCAATACGAACATACCACGTAACAGTGACCACTTCTTCGTCACCGCTACTACTAATATGAAACATTTCACGAACGATATAGCCCATTAGTTGCTGCTCTTCACGGCGTATTGAACTTAATTGATATTTATTCATTTTATATTGATTCGCAAATTCTTCATTTATTGCTAAATCAGCTAGTCCTGTCATTGATTGTAGTTGAATTATATATGGTTCGTATAATGTCTTTCCCTGCTTCATACTATTCCCCTCCACCTCTTGTATTTATGACATTTTCATAGTACTTGTCTCTGCAGAAAAAACAAGGTTTGAATTGATTAATTTCTTACCTCAACTACACACAAAAAGGAGTCACCATCTGCTGACTCCTTTTGCTTATTATTTCATTTTTTCATACTGCTCTTGAGTGATGGCATAAATCAGGTGGGGCATTACTTTGCCTTGATATTGTTTTTCAAACAAACCAACTTCGATCATTCCTAGTCGTTTCGCCACTTGGCGTGAACGTTGATTCTCTGGTCGGATTTGTGCAATCACTTTATCCGCTTGCAAATATTCGAAAGCATACTTGAGACAAGCTTTTGCAGCCTCTACTGCATAGCCATACCCCCAATATTTCCGTTTAAAAATATAGGCAATGCCAATAAATGCTTCATTTTCGATTTTTTCGATGAGTGGGCCTGCTACGCCAACAACTGTATTGCTCACTTTATCACTCACCAAAAAATAACTGTAGCCTTCATTGTGGTAACGTTGTTGGTTTTTGTCAATCCACTCCCAGACTTCTGCCTCGGAAAATGTCTTCTCCCAAGCATACATGACTTCCGAATCTTGGAGCATTAGGGCAATTTCAGTAAAATCAGCAGCCGTGATTTCTCGTAAAACTAAGCGTTCTGTTTCCATAATATTCTGATGCATCTGCTCACTCCTTTCATTTAATGTTGTCCCTATTATTCAAGTTTGTCACGACTACCACTTGGTCGCCAGAAGCAGATGTTTCCTTGTATACTTTTTTTGAAACACCGGTGTCAGCACTTGGTTATTTGGCATGCTTCAGCCTAGTGGTTGGCTGAAAATCGAAAACGACTGAACCCATTTTCTTTGAATCTAGTCATTTCCTTATTTTCGTCGCC